>NZ_JARRAG010000006.1 GCF_029589435.1 Paludisphaera mucosa
CCTCTCGGTCTTCTCGTTCTTGAGCAGGCCGAGGGCCGCGCGTCGGACGACGCTGAGGTTGGCGTCCGCGAGGCCCGTCCGGACGCGGCAGCGGTCCTCGCCGAAGGTCACGTCGAGCTGCCAGTGCAGCGAGTTCTCGATGGGCCTGTCATACTGCCCTCCAGGTGACAAGTTGTGCGAGAGGGGGAGCGAGCCGCACTGCCTCGACCCCCTCCGGATCGGATAGTCAAGATCAATCGTCACGCGGCCCGGGCGTCCGCAATCGGGCCAGCTGCTCCTGATGATTCCAGAGTCGGGGATATTCTTTCAAGCCCCGCAGCCGGTCCAGCTCGGTCGCGTCGATCCACACCGCCCAGGGGCCGCCACGCCCACCCGATTGGCGCGCGTGCAGCCAGCCTTTCTTCCGCCAGCCGTGCAGCGTATACGGCGATAAGGCCAGGGTCTGCGCCAGGTCGTGCAACCACACCTCGCCCGACGACAGGGCGCCCGCCGCCGCCGAGCGCGGCACGCGCGGCCTCAGCTCAATCTCATGGAGCAGCCGTCGTACAATCCCGCCCGTGAAACGGGTCGCCCGCTTCGGCGGCCGAAATCCTTCCCGGTCGAGGATCGTCGCGATCGCGTTCGGCGTCTCTCCCCGACCATGCAGAGCCGCGAGTCGCCCTGACAGCGGTTTCCATTGCTGTTGCTTTTTATATCCGAAGACTTCCCGCCGCAGCATCCGCTGCCGCACCGCACCTCCGGCCCATTCGACACGCACTACGACATGATCATCTTCTGAATTCAAGGTCAGCACCACCCGTTCGATGAGGAGCCTCACGATCCGGCGGCGGTCCGCGTTCGTCGTCGTGGGGGCATGCCACAAGGTCGGGATTTCCGCGGCCAGGCGGCGGATCCGCTCCCGGTCGGCCTCGCCCAAGACTCGCGGCTGCGCCCCGAGGAAACGATCGAAGCCCTCCTCCACCTTTCGGACGGCCTGCAACGCCTCGTCCCAGCGACGCTCCAGGGTGCGGCCCACCAGGCGATTCTCCGGCTCGCAGGCGTGGTATTGCCGGCCGGCCCGATCGGCCTCGTATCGCGCCCGCTCGACTCGACGCTCCCAGTCGCGGATCGCTTGACGTCGCTGCTCATCGACCCGTGACGCGGCCTCGAGGCTGGCGTCCAGGGCCGCCGGTTGCAAAGCCTCCAGGACCTCCTGGGCGACCCAGGCCTCGGCGTCGACCACCGAGACCGATTGACGCAGGGGTAGGCCATAGTCCGATCGCAGCGTGCTGCAGACGTACGTGGGACGACCGCCGCTCCGCCTGTAGCGCACGTACATCCGACGCCCGCATCGCCCGCACCGCACGACCCCCGCCAGCAAGGCGGCCCCGTCCCGCACCGCGCCGGGCGACTCGACTCGCGACCGGTTCGCCGCCATCCGCCTCCGGTTCGTCTCGAACCGGTCCCAACTGATATACGCCGGGTGCCGGTCCCTCAGGAAGACCTGGCACTCCTCCGCCGCCAGCCCGCTCTCGCGGCCGCTATTGGGACTGCCGGGCTTCCGGCGTCGCGGATCGACCGGACGAAACCCATAGATGTAAGCACCGGCATAGATGGGGTGCCGGAGGATGTGGCGGACGGTCTCCCGGCATGGGGGACGCCAGTCCAGCTCCCCGCGATCGGGCCCGCCGCGACGACGCAACGGCATCCGGATTCCGCAGGCGATCAGGTGGCGGAGGACGCCATGAACCGTCCCCTGCCGATCGAACTGATCGAAGACCGTGCGGACGATCTCCTGGACCTGCTCGTCCGGGTCCAGGGCGACCTCTCCGGCCGGCGACTTCACATACCCGACCGGGACGGCGACCACCAACTCCCCGCGACGGGCCTTGTTCAATTTCCCCTGATACATCCTCTGTTTGAGGACGTGCAGCTCGGCTTCATTCATCATGCCGGTCAGCCCGAGCAGGAGGCGATCCGAGTATTCGGTCGGGTCGTAGATCGATTCCGCGTCGGCGAGCAGGACGCGGAATCGGGCGCAGAGATCGATCAAGTGGTGCCAATCCTTGCAGGATCGGGCCAGCCGGCTCATCTCCAGGCCGAGGATCAACCCCACCCGATCCAGGGCGACCTCGGCGAGCAACCGCTGGAACCCCGCCCGGCCTTCGATCGATCGCCCGCTCTTGCCCAGGTCGTCGTCGATCACGTGGACCTGGGGCCGCGACCATCCCAGGTCGACGGCCCGGTCGGTCAAGGCGTATTGGCGGGCCGTGGATTCCTGATGCTCGAGGACCTGCTGCGGCGTCGACTGCCGGATGTAGACGACGGCGGACCGGTCGAGATGCCAGGACTTGAGCTTGGGGGACGCTGGCGCGTCATGCGAGAGGGTGGTCATGACTCGCCTCCCCCGTCGCAACCGCGTCGGCGCCCAGGGGACGTGCGAGGAGTTCGGCGAGGAGGCGTTGGAGCCTCCGCCGACGATCCGGCGGGAGTTGGGCCCAGATCGCGGTCAGTGGGTCCGGCGGAGATGCCGTGGGCGGGGGGGGACGCAGTTGGATTCGCTGTCGAGCATGAGGTGCCTCCGTGGTCCTGAGAGCGGGTGTCGCTCCACGCGGCCAACGCCAACAGGGCGTCTACGGCGATGGTAATCGGCCCTTCCGACGGCGCACAAGCTGTCGCTTCGTGGGTCTTCTGGCCGGGGGATCTCGATCCCCCAGTGGCCTCGCACGGCCTCGGCGAACGCCCGGGCGTCGAGGCGGCGGCTCAGGATGTAGTACCGCACCGCGTCGCTCGGCTTCCCGTCGCGCGTCGAGACGTTGATCGCGACGCCGATCGCCGCCAGGCCGGGCCATCGCTCGCGGTCGGGGAGGTCGGCCGGGGCGTCGCAGACGTAGTAGGCCCGGTGGTCGGCCCGGCCGTGCCCCTTCTCCTTCGTCTCGTGCCGCGTCACGGCGACCGTGGCGAAGTCGTCCTCCATGTGCCCCAGGAAGTGGCCCTCGACCCCGCGGTGCAGCGTCGGCTGATTGTCCTTCACGGCCAGGACGTAGTCGGCCTTCCGATCGCGGATCGCCCCGGCGATCTCGACCTGGCAGCCCATCGCGTCGATCGTGACCAGGCAGCCCTCAAGCTCCAGGAGTTCGGGGATCGCCGTGATCTCGTTCGACTTCGCGTCGACGACCACCTGCCCTAGGCTCAGCCGGGCGTCCGTCGCCCAGGCCGAGACCATGTAGATCGCCGACTTGCCCGAGGCCCGGTCGAAACTCCCGCGCAACGTCTTGCCGTCGATCGCCACGACCCGACCTGCGGTCGCCTCGTGGAGCGCGGCGATCCAGCCCAGCAGGCAGGCCTCGAAGGCCCTCGTGTCGAGCGCGCGGAAGATGGCGTTGAAGCGGTCGTGCAACGGGACCCCGGCGGAGAGGTCGAGGAACTTCGACAGCCAGTCGCGCCGCTCGCGGCCCCACAATGCGATGGAGACGAAGTCGTCGGCCCCGGCGACGACGGCGCAGACCGCGATGGCGACGACGTTGATCAGCGGGTGCATAACCTTGCGCCGCCGCGGGTCGGCGAGGCTCGCGAAGTGGTCGTGGAGGCGTACGGAAGGGGGCGAGGGGTCGGGCTCGGGCGTCGGCATGATCGATCCAGGACCTTGGGCGGCCCGCCCGCCGGGCTGCCGCCCGGCCATCGCGGGCCGATCCTCAAGATCTTCGCAGGTCACCCATCATGGCGCAATCGCCCTGGGCGGCACCGCCGGTTCGCGAAGAATTCGGTCATATCGAAAATGTAATCGGTAAGAACGGGTCGAGTGTGAAGCCCCGGACGAAAACCGTCGACGTCGCCGGGAATCAGCCATGTCATTTCAGTAGGACCCCAGACCCTCCGTCCCATGGCTTGCCACCGACGCCAACTTCCATCGAAGCATGCCCTACCTTTGGGGACATAAGGTCCGAGAGCAACTGGCCAGCATCCATAAGCATGCACGCAATCAATATGGTCGCTTCGTGCAGGCTAACTCCCTTTCCCATGTCCGACCGCTTGTCTCAAAAACGCTCGTTTTTGGGACAAGTTGCCGCATCATTATCCTTGTGTTTCTTCGGCACCCCTCCCTCATGTCCGACCGAGCCTCGCGTTCATCCCCGGCACCCCCCGGACCCATTCGGGAAGTCCAAAGCGGCGGGCCTCGGCCTGGTCGTCTCGGCAACGCTCGTAGAAGTCCTGCAAATCGTCGAGCTTCCCCTCGTGCCCTTCCACGATTCGCAACAACAGGTCGGTGAAGGATTCGGTCGGCCGGCCCCCTTCCGAGTCGGGCTCGAAGTCCCCGTCCGCCTCGTACCCGGTAAATACCCTGGGGTCGTCCCGCCCGAACTCGGCGGCGAGGACCTGCCCGCTGTGGCAGTGGAACGAGAGGACAAGATGAGGGCGGCCCGACCAGTCGACGACGGGCGGCAAGTCGGGCCCGATGCCGGACTTGACCAGCTCGTGCAGGAAGACTTCGCCGTCGACGGCAGCCTCGACGAAGCACGCCAGGGGGGTGGACTGGTAGAACTCGCGTATCGCGTCCGGTAGCCGGACCCCTCGCCGGGCCTCGAACTCGGCGACCCCGGGAACGGTGCCCAGGGCCCGGAACCAGCCTGGCACCCGGTCTTCCATCGCCCGCACCTCAGGGCAATCCAGGTAGCCGCGGGCCTCGGCCAGGTCTCGTATGCGTCGGAGATAGTGCATGGGCACCGTCGCCTCCCGATGTTCGAGCGGTCGGACGTAGAGTTATGTCATCTTCCCACCTCGTAACCGCTTCGTGCTAACAGTTCTCTCGGGCCTTTTACCGGGGATGACTCCCTTTCTATGCGTCCAAGCGGCTGTGTCAAAAACGCCCGTTTCCGAGACGACCGGGACCGACACTGCGAGGCTTGCAGGAACGGGCCGCAATCGGTCCCGCTACCCGTCCCGGAATCTCCGTCCCAAAACCTCGCCGCATCGGTCGAGTTTCGAGACGCTCCCTCGGTCGTCCACGACGAGTCGACCACGACGAGTCGATCGAGCGGGGACGCCCGCGGTCAGTCGCTGGGCCGCCGGACCGCCACGTCGAGCGGAGCCGCTTCAACTTCTCAGGCCAGGCCTGCGGCGAGACGACCGCCCGGTTCTTCACCTGACCGCCCTTCTCCGCCGACCGCAGGTACTCGGCACTGCAGCCTCCCTGACGGTCGTCGCCATCCACCTCGTCGTTCGGGCCGTCCCATGCCTACCGTCGAACTTCGCAGGATCGTCAAAGGCGGCCAGCCGGGCGGCCGGGCACCGAAGGGCTGGCTCGCCAAGGACGGTCCGGCACCGTGGCTCGCCGACTATGGGCTCGTCCATGCCTCGACCGATGCCTATCCCGAGCGGACCCGGCTGAACGTCCGGCACTCCGAAGAACTGATGGAGGACTGCGATCCGGGCCGCCGAGTCGACCGGCTTGTGAGTCCAGGCCCTGGACCAGGTGGACCTCGTGGCGCGACTTAAGCGGGGGGTGCGGGAATCGGGACGCGGCGGCATGGATCGGGCCGGCCGACGGCCCCGGCTGGCTCTCTTTGCGGAACGCGTGCCGCGCGCCGGGCAAGCCCCGGTGGGACGTAAACCCGGACTCCGACGCCCCCAGGCTGTCCTGTGGTTCCTATAAGCGGCCGACGCCGGGACGGTCCAGGTGCTGAGGCCTCGCGAGCAACAGGCCCGGGGCCTCGAGACGTCGGGCGGGGCCTTCCTAATTCGCCTGTTCCTCCTCGCTGCGGGCAGTCACGCGGCCTCTTGGTCCTCGCCCGCCTTGCCCACCCGGAGCTGATCGAGCAGGGCAAGCAGCAACGGCTCGATTGCCTCGCTCGGGACGCCCGCCTTGCGGCTCACCTCGACGCGGAACCCCTGGGCCTTGAGCACGACCCGGACGGGGACCTTCGGTGCCTTCGGCTTGCCCTTCGGGGTTCGCTTGACACGGGCGGCGAGATCCTTCTGGCCAAGCCCCTGGCGGACGGTCTCCTCGGCGAGGCGGACTTGCTCGGTCGGATCCTCGAGCTTGGCGATCTCGTGCGCGGCCGAGGGCGCCAGCCCCCCCTGCTCCACCCGATCCTGGATCTCGGCCGGGAGCTTCAGGAGCGAAAGCGCGCGAACGATCGCGGTGCGCGAGACGGCCAACTCCTCGGACAGCTTCTCCTGGGTCCAACCCTGACGGTCCATCAGCGACCGGAACGCGCGGGCCTGCTCCATCGGCGAGAGGTCCTCGCGCAGGCAATTCTCCACGAGTTGGAGGGCGAGCTTCTCCTTGTCGCCGAGGGTGCCATCGCGGATCACGGCCCGTATGGTCGCCAGGCCGGCGAGCTGGGCGGCCCTCCAGCGGCGCTCCCCGAGTATGATTACGTAAGCCCCCCTGCCCTCGTCCCAACGCACCTGGATGGGCTGGAGCTGGCCGCGAGTCTTAAGCGACTCGGCCAGCCGCTCGAGCGCCTCGGGATCGAACTCGGTGCGTGGCTGATCGGTGTCCGGTTGGATGCGGCCCGTCTCGATGACCGCTACGTCCAGGGCCCGGGTCACCCCGGCGTGCTTACCGACCCGCTCTCGGGCCTGCGGCGCCGGGGCGGCGGGGCCGCGCTCGAAGAGGCCGATCGACTCGCGCAGGTTCCCCGAGATTGCCTTCAGCTCTTCGGACTTGCTCACGCCGCGACTCCTTCCGCGATGGGGGACGTGCCGGCGGCCCGCGCCAGCAACTCCTCGGCCACGGCCAGGACGGCCTTAGCCGCCGCGCTCTTCGGCTTGTATTGGTGCACCGTCTTCCGGTGGGCGACGGCCTCGGGGAATTCCGGCCGCATCGGCAGGCGTGCGGCGAAGACCTGCTCCCCGTACGCGGCGCGGAGGCTCGCCTCGTACTCGCGGTGGAGGGCTCTGGCGGGCGCGACCATCGTCAACAGGTAGCCGAGCAACTCGACGGGATACCCTTCGCCGCGGACGGCGTCCAGCGAGTCTAGGACGTCCGCGATCCCCTGGGCGCCGTAGTCTTCCGGCTGGAGTGGGACCAGTAGCGCGTCAGAGGCGGCGAGGGCGGCGAAGGAGGCGCCGTACAGATTCGGTGGCGGGTCAACGAGGACGATATCGAAGTCGTCCTCAACCTGGGCGAGGAAGTCGCGCAGCGATTCCCGCGACTCACGAGGCAGGAGCAACGGGCGGGAGTCGTTCCACTCGGCCGCGGCACGGCTCCCCGGCAGGATTGACACGCCGGCCAGCGGCGTCGGCCGGATCACCTGATCGGGGTAGGGGAGGCGGCCCGCGAAGATCTCGGCAATCGTCTCCTCAGGGGGCATCGCCCTGGTTCCGGCGGGGCCGAACCACCCCTGGGAAAGCGAGGCTTGAGGATCGGCGTCAACGACGAGCACCCTCCGCCCCAGCGGCCCAGCGAGGGCCCCCGAGAGGTGGTGGGTGCAGGTCGTCTTCCCGACGCCGCCCTTCTGGTTTAATAGAGTCACGACGAGCACGGGACGCCTCCCATGTGCGGACCGCACATCGCCCTCCCGGGAACGCCCCGGGCGCGCGATTCGACGGTGCCGCCCTGCCCTTGTGATCGACCGCCGGCGCGCGGAAATCCACCACCATTCCGGACGCGGTGTGCGGACCGCACATCAGGCCGGCGCAGGCGTCGCCGAGGACGCATTCCGAGCCGGTGTGCGGACCGCACACCGTGTTGTCGGCCAAGCGCGCGGTGCGATCCCGAGGGGGGGGTTCATAGGCCCACAAAGGCCGCCGATCGCGCGGCACACGTACGGCTATTCCGCGACCGCCTCTTTCACCTACGACGATTCTCGACTTCGGACCCGCCCCCCGTGAGCCAGTGGTCGGAAAGCTCGTAAAATAACAAACCACGAGGGTTTCGCTGGAGCCTGTCAGGACCCGCCCGACGCCGAGTGGCCGCTGTAGTTCCGCCGAACCTCGGCAAACTGGCACTGCAACAGCGCGGGGGACTACCTGCGACGTGCTGTATGGCCCGTGGCAAAGCTGTGGGCGAGGGAGTCAATCATCCGGGCTACCTCGCGCCGCGAGACGCTACTACCAAAAGAGTCGGCTCGGCGAACGGCTATTTTCGGTGAGGCGAGGACTTCTCGGCCCCGGGGGAGGGGCGTCCTGAAGGCCGCCGGAGGGCCCGAGGGGCGTCGAGTTCGAGAGGGGAGGAGAGGGTTTGGGGGGGCGTCGTTGTGTCGCCGCACGCGGACGCGAAGGAGGCCCTGGGCCTCACTCGCTCGCGTCGTCTTGGGGAAGGCCGAGCGTGGTCCTGATGAACGGGTTCCTGATGGAGAGCCGGAAGAGGGACGCCGCAAGCGACCCTCCCCTGACCGCCGTCTGCTCGTAGACCTTCACGAACTCCGGGTCGGCCGCGGCGACCGCTTCCCGGTCGAGGGCGTCCCGCCCCTCGGCCGAGAGCCCGTCCCAATATTCGCGGACCTGGGCGTTAGCCTCGTCGCACCGCCTCGCGTGCTCACGCTTCCGCCTGGCCTCCGCGGCCTCGAGCTTCCGCCGCTCGTTCATTGCCCTCTGCTGCTCGGCCTTCTCGGCCTTCGAGACGAAGCCCTCCGGCCGCGAGTAATCGTCCCGGACGGCCTTGGTCAGGTAGGCACCGAGATCGAGAATCTTCCTCGTCCCCTTCTTTTTGAGCCAGTCGACCTGTTCGATTTGGGCCCGCACCCGCTCCTCGGGGAAGCCCGTGACGAGCTCCCTCGCGGTCTTGGAGGACACGCCGCGGGCAACGAGTTCCGACTGCAGCTCGCTCGGCTCTTCCCCATCGCCGACGCCGTCGGCGGGGAGGGCCTGAGGGGCCGTGACGGGAACTCCGCTCCGCGCGAATGTGACGCTCCATTGGCCCCGGCCCGTCTGGGCGAACCGCTCCTCGGAATCCATCCCCTTCAAGAATCCCGCCTCCGTGAGCTCGTCGATGGCGGGCTGGAGCTTCTGCTTGAGCCGCCAGCACTCGTAATTGCGGCTCATCCCCACATGCTCGCAGGCGAGCGTCCGGAGGTCGAAAGTCCACTCGGACTTCTTGTAGAACCGCTTGTCGAGAAACCGGTAGAGCTGCTTCGAAATGGAGCTCTTCAGCGAGAAGTAGACCTTCAGGTCGAGCTTCTTCAGATTGTTCGCCTGGAAGCTCTTGAAGAACTCGGAACTCCATCGAATCGTCGAGGGGGGCGGGGCGATTTGCCGGGTCCGGCAGCCACGGCGTTGCTCTTGCTCGATGACGGTCGCCGCCTCGAGAATGTGGAAGCTGTAGTTGCCCTTCGTCTTCGTGTCGTTGTCCCACCAGGACTTCTTGTAGATCAGCGTGACCCCCACCCAGCGGTTGAGCGACTCGGTAAGCCGCTCGTAGTAAAAGCCCCGGTCGGGCCAGCCAAGGACCTTCATGAGCTCGTATCGCGTGAAGTGCAGCGTCGTGCTCTCGTAATTGTTCTTCTTCTTCGTGAGGTGCAGCAGGCCGATAATGACGTCGACGTCGAGGGCGGTCGGGAGCCCGAGCAGGTCGCTCCCGGTGATGGTGACCGTCTCATCCTTGTCGTGGTAGACGACAGTCTTAATACCCGCGGGGGCCCGGTCGGCGAGCAGGGCGATGGGGTATTCGGCGAGATTCATCTCGTCCCGACCCTCGCGTTCTCGCGATACGTCCGGGAGAGTCTCGAGAACCGTGGTCTCGCCGACCTGCTCTGGTCCCATCCATCCCTCGTAATCGAAGAGAAGAAAGCAACAACCCTAGGTTTGGTTGTTGTTCTTAGTTATAAGTTGAAGAGGTTATAGGTAGGGTGGTCGAAAGTCAAATAATATCAAGAGTTTACATCCGAAAAACCTCCCCCGTTTTGCGGTAAATCCACACCTCGTTTTGCGGTAAATCCACACCTCGTTTTGCGGTAAGATCACACCTCGTTTTGCGGCCCCAGCCACCCCCCGTTTTGCGGTATACCACCCTTCGTCTTGCGGTACTTCTACCCTTCATTTTGCGGTACGAAATGGACTAACGCTCAAATCCTTTTCATCTTCCGGGCGATCTTTTCGTTTCCGGCCTCGGGCCTCCCTCTTGCCTCAAGCTGGCCCTTCCAGACCACCCCTCAACTTGCGGTGCTGCGGGGCGGACGAACAGGCCTCGCTGCGAGGGCCTGGGAGGGTTTCCACAGGGTCGAGTTTTTCCGGAAAACACGACCTGGTGAAGCAGTTGATAGAGGTGTCGACCGATAAAATCCAGCTGGCGTTCACCCGCTACGGCACCTCCAAGTGGGAGACGGCCCTAGCGCAAGCTCGCCGCCTCATGGATTTGGACGACCCCGATGAGCGGGTCCTCGGCGAGCGACTCAGGGCCGAAGTGATGAAGGAATCTCGTACGAGCCAACGAGGGTGCTCACGACCCTTCGTCGACTTCGCGATCTTCCCTAACTGAGGCTACACCGTCGCCCGGGTGGGAGAAGGAGTCGGCGAACCTATCGGGCAATCCGTCCAAGAGATCCGCTGAGCCGAAATGCCCGGCCCTCAACTCCAAGTCCCAGCCCCTGAAGCATGGGCCTGGGAGGCCTCGGAAAATCCAGGACTAAACGCCGCCCCCGAGCTCCAGGTGACTGTCGCCATACGGGTCGAGGGCGTCGACGCTGTGGCGGTTTCCACCGATGTCGCCGTCGAGGGTACTCGGGTCAGGCTGACACGGGCGATGGCGAGCTCTCGGTTCTTCAGATCCCATGCACGCGAATCGTTCCAGACGATCCAGGACGACACAACGCAATGGAGCAGCGGCCAGGCCCGCTGAGCTGCTCGAGCCGCCCCGGTCCCCCCTCCCCAGTCCGCGGCTTCCTCCAGTTCCACGCCGATCGCGGCGACATTCCGGAACACCGCGGATGAGCGAGGCTCAACATGGTCGCCACAGTATCACGACTCGACGTCGGCAACGCCACCTCCATCTCGGGACCGACGTCAGCCAAGTGCACAACCCGGGCACCAGGACGCGTCAGCTCGGGTGGGACGTCTAATTCGCCGTTGACGAGTCGTTCTCACCGGCCTGCTGCGTGGAAATGTCGAGCAGGTTCAATCCAGGGCCGCGAGGGGTCGTGGCGGAGCATTAACACGTCGGGAGCGAATGTTGAGCGTCCGCCTGGACGAAGGGTCGGCCGCCGTCGACCTTGCAGTCGGGGCCGGGGACTGCCGGCTGGACTGCCGAGGACCCGAGCCGCGGTCGCACGCTGAAGATAACGGTCTCCGAGGCCGCGAAGCCGCCCGCCGCCGCGAGCCGTAAATCCTGACCGGGTCGGTTGATGAGTCGATCGCACGGGTCGTTTGAATTCGAGGTGGTCGTATCCACCACCAGGGCGAATTCAAACGACGCCGGGATTGCGGATCGACGTGGCCGAGGGCTAAGGAAAAGCCGCAGGGCGCCGGGGTCGAAGCCCCGGCGCCCTGCGGCGGGTCGGGCCGGCGAGGGCCCCGGGATCAGGCCGGCGAGGGCCGAGGGCCGTCGTCGGCGGGCTTCGGGGCGTATCGGCCCAGCAGCTTGCGACGCGTGCGGCCGTCCGGCACGGCCCTGCCCAGCAGGCCGCATCCGTGCCTGATCGCCTTGGCGGCCGTGTTGCGGTCGCACCCCAGCCGGGCCGCGACCTCGTCGTACAGCAGCCCCCGGTCGTAGAGCCGGACGGCCTCGTCGGCCATCCGCATGAACGCCGGCGGCTCGAGCGTCCTCTGCGCCGGCGTCAGCGCGGAGCGGCGGGAACGCCCGTCCGGCGGCTCCAGGCCGCGGACGCGATGCCAGGCCGCCAGGGCCTTGGAGGCCAGCTTGTGGTGGATGCCCAGGCGGGCCCCGATCTCCTTGTACAGCAGGCCCTGGTCGTACAGCTCCTTGACCGCGTCGGCGTGGGCCTCGCACGGCGCCGGCGCGCGGAAGTCGATCGCGACCGCCTGCCCCGCCGCGTCCGCGTCCGGGCCCGGGACGCCCGGCAGGCGGAGGCGGAACGTCCCCCTGAGCCAGCCCCGCTTGATCTCGCGGCCGCCCGCCTGGACCAGGTCGACGCGGCCCCCGGTGAGCATGTCGACGACCTCCCGGACCTCGAGGTCGTCGAAGGCGTCGCCCCCCGCGGCGGCCTCCTCAAGGATCGCGCCCAGCCGCGCGAGCAGCTCGCGCGCGCCGCCCTCGTCGGGGACCTCGACCGGCCGGCCGGCGTCGGCCTCCAGGCCGGCGAGCTCGGCGGCGGCGGCCTCGCGCTCGCGCCGCAGCGCCTGCAGCCTCTTCGTGGACTCGCGGACGTCGCGGTCGCCGAGCCCGAGGTTGTCCATCAGGAGCCCGATCCGCCGCGTCAGCGAGCCGTCCCGCGCCCGCAGCTCGTCGAGGCGGGCCGGGTCGGGGGCCTGCAGCGCGGCCGCCGCGGCGCGGCAGGCCGCCGCGACCTCCGCCGCCAGGCCCTCGTCCGCCCGGAGTCGGCGGGCCAGGGTGGCGCAGATCAGGCGCAGGGCCAGGCCCCGGTTGAGGACCGAGCAGAGGGGCTTCAGGGCCCTCCCCGTCGCCTGGCAGTCCTTGCAGATGAGCATCTTGCCGTGGTCGCCGCCCGAGTACATCATGCGGCCGTGCGCGGCGCAGAAGAACAGGCCGCCCAGGGCCCTGGGCCGGGAGCGGCCGTCGCCGTCGCGGGGCTTGCGGCCGGCGGCGCGGCGGTCCCCCTCGCCGAGCCGGACCTGGGCCCGCAGCCAGAGGTCGTCGGGGACGATCCGCAGGGGCTCCCACTGGGCCGACATCAGCGGCTCGTCCCTGCGGACCTGGACGACGTAGTCCTCCCGGCCCTTGTAGACGGACTGGTAGCGGCCGTACTCCCACGCCCCCCGGTAACGGCCGTTGGCCAGGAGCCGGCGGACCGACGCCTGGGACCAGCCGGCCAGCAGCCTGGAGTTGAGGGCGGCCCGCGGCTCGCCGTTGAGGCGGCGCGCGACCTCGGCGATCGAGACGCCGTCGCGGGCGTACCATTCGAAGGCCCGGGCCACCCAGGGGGCGGCCTCGGGGTCGACCTCGTAGACGCGGGCGGGCAGGCCTTTCTTGGTGAGGAGGCCCTCGAGCTCGCGGCCGCGGTAGCCGAAGGTCACCGCGCCGTGGACCCTGCCCAGCGCGAAGAGGCCCTCCTGGCCGGCGCGGACGTGGGCGGAGGCCGAGGCCACGACGACCTCGTCGACCATGGCGTGGGCCTGCAGCATCAGGGACCAGCGCCCGGCGTCGGCCGTGTCGACGCCGGTCGAGGTGAAGACGCAGCGCACGCCGCGTTCGACGATCTCCTCGTGGACGAACTGCAGCGCCCGGTAGACCTTGCGCGCGAGCCGGTTGGTGGAGAAGATCAGGACGATCTGCACGGCCCCGCCCCGGGCCAGGAGGGCGCGGAGGCGGTCGAGGCCGGGGCGGCGGTCCTTGCAGCCCCGGACGGCGGCGTCGTGATGGACGTGCTCGCGGGGCACGAAGACCTTCAGCTTGAGGGCCGCCTCGAGGACGGCCCTGACCTGGTCGCCGATGCTGCCCTGGGTCCTGGTGGAATAGCGCGCGTAGATCGCGCCGACGAGCTCGCACTCGTCGCGGGGGAGCCGGCGGTGGGCGTCGGCGATCAGGCCGTCGATCTCGAGGTCGACGTCGCGGGGGGCGTGGGGCCCGTCCGGGGATGCTGGGCGGCGCATGTCGTTTCTCCTTGATGTCGGGCGGGTCCGTGCGCGTCCGGAAGGGGTCGCGCCCCGGAATTCGCCGAGCGGCGGGCCCGAGGCCCCGCCCGACGCGCCGATCTTCGCAGGGCGCGCGCAACGGTACGGGGCCCCGAGATCCGGATTCTCGGGGCCCCGCGGGATTCCGATCTGCGAGGGCGGGCGCGACGGCGCCGGGGGCCTCCCGGCGGGCGGGGGGATCCGGCGTCAGGGGCGGGCGTCGGGGGGGGGCGTCGGGGTCGCGGGCCTACGCCTGAGGCGGGCGGAGGCCGCCTTGCGCCACTTGCGGACCCGGCCCTCGCTCAGGCGGAGCGACCCGGCCAGGCCGCGGACGAGGTCGGCGACGAACCCCGAGGTCCGCCTCGCCGTCCGATAGCGCGCCGAGGCGACGCGCTCCCAGTGCAGGATCTCGAACATGCGCGCCATCCCCGCGCGGCCGGGGGGGCCCGCGGCGGCGTCGGCGAGGCCGGAGGCGAGGGCCTGCGCGCGATGCGCCCGGCGGAGCTCCCGGGGCAGGCGCGCGTCGCCGTCGAGGTCGTGGTGGATCGGGATGAAGGCGTAGACGCCGCGAGGGCGCGGCGCGGTCGACGCGGGCGGGGCGCCCGAGACGACGGGGCCCAGGGGCACGGGCAGGTCCCACGTCGCGGCCCCCGCGAGCGCCCAGCGGTCGCAGAATCCGGCGAAGGCCGTCGCGAAGGCGGCCCCCGGCCCCGGCGGCCCCGGGTCGAGGCCGTCGCGACGGATCGGGAACCGGGGCCGGGCGTCCTCCGGCAGGGCGGCCCATCGGGCCCGCTGGGCCTCGAAGTCCCGGACGAAGGCCGGGTCGGTGACCAGCCGCGCCGCGCAGGCCTTGAGGCGGAGGTCGGCGTCCCCGAGGCGGCGGCCGTCGGCCGTCGAGTCCCTCGATCGGACCGAGGGGCGGGCGGCCGGCTCGGCGGAGCCGGGGGCGAGGAATGGATAGGCGACGGGAGTCCCGTCGTGGTGGAAGCCCGCGGCGGAGGCGCGCGCGCACAGCCGGCCGAGCGCCAGTTCGGCCGCCTGGGCGGCGTCGTCGATATGCTTGGCGGCCCACAGAGTATCGATCAGGACCTTGGGGAGGCGGTACACGGGTTCGCCCCGCGGCAGCCCTTCCAGCCAGGACGCATGGTCCTCGCGGAATTGGGCCCATCGGCGAGGGATCGAAGGGTCGGGGGCGGGGGGCCGCCGGGGGCGTCCCGGGGCCGGCTCATCCGGGGGGGCGGCGCTCATGGTCGGCGGTCCTCGCGGCCTCGGGCCCGCCGGCGGGGGGCCGGCCCCCCTCCTCGCGGCGTTCGAGCAGCCAGCGGCGGGCGAGGATCCGGCCCAGGAGCCGGACCAGGCGCTCGCGCCGCGGGTCGGCCGCGTCGGTCGGGGAGGGGGGGGCCGGCCGGGGCGCGGCGTCGGACGTGTCCGGGGCGTTCGCGTCGAAGGGGGATTCCATCGGGATGCTCCTCGGGGATGGGACGCCGCCCGTGCGGCCCGCGCCCCGGGCGGGGCGGTCCGGGTCGCGGGGCGGGGCCCTTCTCATGGATCTCTGAATACGCCGCGGAAAGGGCTGCGATCGAGCGGCGTCCGGCCGTCGCGGAGGATGACGCGCGGCGCGCCCGATCATGGGTGCGGGCGGGCCGGGCCGTCAAGCTCGGCCCGTGGGACGATCCGGACGCCGCGGGCGGGCCCTCGAGGGCCCGCGCCCGCGCGATCCTCTCTTCGACGCCCGAGAAAGGGCGGGGGGCTTCACGACGCGGCGGCGAGCATGGCGACGTCGGCCCCCTCCCCGTGCCCGAGCTCCGCGGCCTCGGCGGGCGCGGGGGCGGCGAGGCCGCGGAGGTCCCAGCCGCGGCGGTGCAGGTCTTCGAGCTCGGCCGCCGGGAACCACGCCGGCCGCGGCTGGGTCGAGGCGACGATCGGCCGGAGGGGGTCGAGCAGGGCCGCCATGAGGTCGGCCGGCGCGTACGCGACCCGGGCCGAGAGCCGCCCGCGCATCGCCTCGCAGAGCGCGAGGCGGTCCCCGGGCGTGAACTCGGCGGCGTCGGCCAGCCGGGCCGCCGCGGCGTCGACCCGGGCGCGGTCGTCGCGGCGGTCGCGCGGCCCCAGCAGGCCGAATCGTTTGTAGATCTCGAGGGCCGGGTTCGCCGCCTCGAGCCCGCCCAGCCGCGCGGTCGCGGCGTAGACCGCCGCGCCGCCCGGGGGGCGGAGGGGCCGCCCGCCTTCCACTTCGATCGCGCCCGGGGCCCCCTCGGCGGACGAGGACAAGTACTCGACCGGATAGAGGAAGCGGTCCCGCCGGCCCGGGATCCGGAGCACAGTGGGGACGCCCTCCCAGGCCTCGCGGACCTGGGCGGGGGCGGGGTCGTCGCCGAAGGCCCGGGCGAGCCGCGCGGCGAACCCGGCCGAGCGCCGGGCCCGGACGCGGGCCGGGTAGCCCAGGTACGTCCTGGGGATCGGCGGGGCCGCGGCCGGGGCCGAGGGCCGGCGGCGGGCGATCATGTCGGCGACGCGGCGGGCCAGGTCGCCCAGCGGCGAGTCGTCGGCCCGGAGGGAGGCCGGCGAGCGGTCGCGCAGGGAGAGGTCCCAGGCCCCCTGGACGTCGTCGGCCCCGAGCGCGACGAGGCCGGCGGCGTCGTCGACGCGGGGCTGCAGGCAGGCCAGGATCGGCCGGCCGCCGGCCTCGCGGACGAGCCAGAGCCGCAGGTCGGCCGCGCGTTCGAACGGGCCGCCGAAGCGGGGGGCGTCCCACCGCGTCCAGACCGCGGCCGCCAGGCCGGCGGCCTTTTCGCGCCGGCGGGGGTCGGCGAAGGAGAAGTCGGAGGCGTCGCTGCGGATCCGGGTCTTGCGGGGCATCGTCGGGCCTTTCGTCCGAGGGTGTGGTCGTCCAGGAGCGTCCCCTAAGGAGCACCAATCCTCTATGACGCGGAAACGGCCTCGATTCAGGCCCCGCGGCTCGCCGGCCCGGGCCCGCCGCGACGTCCGAAGCGAGGGCGTGGAGGCCTGCTTTCGGACGCGGCCCGGCAGCCGCGGCCGCGCCCCCCCGCGACGCGCGGGATTCGCCGCCGCGGCCGTCATGCGGGATCGACTTGATTCCTGGGGATCAAGGGCCGCCCGCGATCGGGCCCGCCGCGGGGTCGGAATCGGAGGCCGAGACGATCGATTCCGAGAGCGCCGGAGGGGGACGCGGAGGCCGCCCGCCGGGGCCGACCGGCGCGCCCTCGGCCCCGGCGGGCGACCTCGCCACGCTCGAGGATCGCCCGGCGAGGGCGCCCTCGCCGGGCCGCCGGTCGTCCCGCGCGGGGGCGGGCCCTCCGCCGTCATGGGCGTGGCCCGGTCCCGGGCCGCTGGATCGCCCCAGGATGACCTGCTCCCACCAGGCTGGTCGGTCTGGTATGAGAGTCATTCTCGCTCGTGAGCGCAGGAGGACTTTCGATGAAGCGCATCCGTCACTCGCCCGATCAGATCGTCCGCAAGCTCCGTGAAGCCGACGCCGAGTCGGCCAGGGGGGTCGGCGTCCCCGAGATCTGCAGGGCCCTGGACGTCTCCGAGAATACCTACCACCGCGGGCGGCTCCGATTCAGCTGCGGCGGGCAGGTCCCTCCATTCCCTCCAGCGTCGGCGACCTGGGGGGCGAGCGAGGACGTGCTTCGTGCGGTCGATGAGTCGCTGCCCGGAGCGTGGCGTGCTCGCCGACTCATCGGCTCTTTCCCTTTCGTCGTTTCACACCGTCCGGCTGATGACGTTCGGCGATTCGATTCGCGGGCCGCGAGTCGATCGGCGACGGCAAGTCGTACTGCGAAGCGAACCATGCTCGGCCGAGCTTGGCCCGCAACTCGTTGACGATGGTATGGTGACATCGGCCGAGACGACGCCGGCTCCCGCAGGGGCAGGGCACCTTGTTGGCCGGTCGCTTCTTCAGCGAGGCGAGCCTCACGAGCTCTTGGGCCGCCATCCTGTCGGGAACCCCGAACAAGGAGGCGAAGTGCTGCCGGAGGCCGTCCCTCCCGTGCTCCAGTTCGCCGTAGGGCGAGACGCCGTGCTTCTCTCGATAGCTGTACCCGAAGAGATAGGGGACGACGAAGGTTTCGACGAAGGCGCCGATCGTCGTGTCGGGTCCCGTACGAAGCCGCAGCTCGGTCGGGGCCGCGAGGCACAGCGAGCCGTCCTCGAGCTTGTGGTAGGTCTTCGGGATCCTGCCGCCGTTCTCGAACACGGCGGGGGCCGTCGCCGGGAATGACGGCGGGATCAGCAGATCGATTTGATACGCGTCCCCGATGATCACATCGCCCGGGCCGCGAACGTGGAAGTGGAGTTCGCCCCGGACCTTCAGGCTCGCGTCCGGGGACGGGACGATCCGCAGGTCGGGGTTGTTCGCGAGCAGTTCCTCGACGCCCCAGCGTCGGTGTCGTTCGACGACTGACGGAGGCATCACCGTCCCCACGGCCGCGGCGCGGACGGGATGTGGAGCACCGGGGCGGTCCTCGCCACCGCGGCGACTGTGACAGAGCCGGTCGAGGTCAACCGGCGGACCTCGCCGTCTGTGAGGTCCACCCTGAAGGCCGACTTCACTCGCGTCTTCACGGAGCCGTCGCCGACGGCGGCCGGTAGCCGCGCAATGTCGGCCCGAACCGCCGCGTGCCACTCCCAGAAGCTCTTCTCCAGGCGCGGGTCGCGGGCCCACTTGTCGGCGTAGTCCTCCGCCGGATCGGCCGGGTTGGGCACCCGAGGCCTCTCAGGGTTGATGAAGTTCGGCATCTTCTCGACGATGTTCCGCAGGGCCAGGCCGATGTCGGTCTCGCCCTCGTACGCACGGGCCGCAAGGTTCGTGATGATCATCGAGATCGGGGCCATGTCGGCGACCTCCGGGTCGCTGTACATCACGTCGCGGTGCCGCTTCAGGAGCTGGATGCTCCGCTGGAGCGTCGTCTTCCACTCGTACGGGGGCACGTCTTCGACCGACGCACGGATCGCGAACTGAGCGGGAGCCCGGCCCAGGGCGGCCCGGCCCTCGAACCAGACGGCGAAGCCCCGCGGGTTGCTGCTGGGCCAGAGGGGCGAAATCCTCTCGTAGTTCGGATCCCGCTTGTCGGTGATGGCGACGGCCCTCAGGGCCAGTTCGGGCGCCACCCCGAGGCTCCGAACGCGGAGCTGCCCGGACGGTTCCTCGGGCACGCAGGGCAGCGTGTCCAGGTGGAACTTCACCTCGTCCGAATACTGAAGCCGCCAGCACCGGTTGTGCTCGGTGACGGGCTTCAGCATGTCGTGGGCTTTCGCGTAGCCCACGATCTCGCGGCCGTAGAGCTCCTTGAGCTGCCGCTGGGTCAGCGTCGACCTGCCGAGCCCTTTCAGGACGCAGACGTTGTCGAGGTCGTACTCGTCGCCGTCCCGCAAGGGCCGGTTCACCGTGCCGAATCGAAACGAGCCCTGGGGCCGGACGTCCGGATCGTAGGCCGCGAGCAGAGATTCCGGCCGCAGGAGCCACACGCCCAGGCTCCGATGTCGGTCCGCGGCCTTCTTGTAGAGAGACTTCGGGATGTCGAGGTGCTCGATCACGATATCGAGAGAGCGGCTGAAGGCTTCGTGCTCCACGTCCATTACAGGTCTCCTCCGAGGGGGATGTTGATCGTCGGCACGAAGCCGCCGGGCTCGTTGTTCTGGTCGTAGATGCACCACGTCATGTCGGCCTTGGGCATGCGGGACCGCCCGAATTCGACCGCAGCGGACACGGACACGACCGGGAACACGTGAAGCGTGGTCGTATGGCCGTGAACGGCCTTGATGCGATCGAACAGCCCCCGCAGGACGGTCCGGAACCGCGCCAGGTGCTCCCTCGCCTTGATGACGTCGTTCCCCGGCTGGGCGACCGTCACGCTCCAGATGCGGGCGTCGGCCCCCAGCACCGCTTGAATCCGGTCGGGGGTCACCGTGGCACTGAGGGCGAGGACGAGGGCCGGAGGGCCGTCGAACGACTCGGGCTCGCGGACCTCGAAGGGCAGGGGGGCGGCGGAGGTCGGCCACGACCAGGTCGTCGGCTCGCGGTGACGCTGGTAGACGTCGACGGGCGCGATGTCGCCGAGGAGGGTCCCCAGGAGCACGAGGAGCGGCTGCGGGGCGAGGGCGAACACGGACAGGTGGTCGATCTCCCGCTGCGACACCCGCTCGCGGACCCTCTGGTCGAATCGGGTCGCGAGGTGTCTCGCCTCGCTTCCCCAGAACTCGGGGGATTTGTCCTGGAGCGAGCTGTCGGTGAGCCCCAAGGCGATCGGGCTCGCCTCGGCGGGGTAGCGGTCGGGGAACATCGCCGCGGCCGCCTCGTTGAAATCGAAGGGCGCGCCCTGCTCGCCGACGTTCGCCCCGTAGAAGAGGACGTTACTCCGACGACCGGGGTCGATCCCGGTGACGATCTCGATTCGCCGCTCGTGGCCGGCCTTCATCCGCCTGAGGAGCGTCGCCTGGTAGCGGCCCCCGTCCTGGTGCTGATCGATCTTCCGGTGGCACTCGTGGCAGACGAGGATGAGGTTGCCGACGTCGTTCAGCTCCTCTTCGGTGATCTCGTCATGGCCCCGAGGCCCGGCCGCCTTGAACGAATATATGTGGGCCTTCTGGCTCGTGTTGACCTGCTCCTGGGTCACCGACGACCGGGAGAGGATCTTGTTGCATCCGGAGAACTCGCACCGCCCCGCGGCCCGGCCCCAAAGCATCGACTCGACCGGCCGCTTGATCGTCCGGCTCGTCTCTTCCCTCACGCCCGGTGGGAGCGTTCGGCTCTTTCGTCTCGTGGCGTTCTTCGCCATATGTTCTACTCGCATTGGATGGACGGCCAACTCGGTCGCCCGGCACATGGGGCGGCGGGCATCGCACCGGGGTCGGCCTAGGTGGGACCCGGGCGTGGCCACAGGGCCCGCTATACTGGTCAACGACGGACCGTGACATCCGGCGAAGGTGCGGGATTTGTCACGGTCTGCCGTAGACGTTGGTGGACGAGATGACCGAGCCGAGTATTGCGGGACGGGCCGACGGGCCGACGACCGACGACGGGAGTGAGCCGTCGGACGACGTCCTCCTTGCCCGGACCTCGGACAAGTCGGACGAGTCGTCCTGCCGGGCGGCTTGGGGGATGTTCTACGGGCGGCACGCCGAGTACCTCTACGGTGTCTGCATGCCCGCTTATCGAACAAAACTGGGGGAGACCGGCGTCGGGGATCTCGTCGCCGAGACCTTCCTCAAGGTGTACGACAAGGCCGCCGCGACCTACCAGCCGGCCAGGGACGGTGATGCTGATTACCGGCGGCAGCGGGTCCGTGCGTGGTTGGGGACCATCGCGAAGAACCTGGTGCGCGACATCCTCCGGGGCCGCAAACGGCTGCCCGCGTCCCACCTCGAACACGATGAGTGGCGGGACGTACCCGAGCACGACCAGAGCCCGCAGTCGACTTCGACCGAGGAAGTCAGCCGGGCCATGGAGCAGGTCCTCAGCGAGCGGGAGCAGGATGTACTGCGGGTCACCTTCCATTGGCACGATCCGACGAAGGACCGCCAGAAGCTCCCGAATGAGGCCGTGGACGAACTCGCGCGACTCTGGAACCTGAAGCCCGACAACATCCGGCAGATCCGGAGACGGGCCCTTCAGAAGCTCAAGGCCGCCCTTCCGCCCGATGTGTCTGCGGATGCCAGCGGGAGGTAGACCATGCCGAAGCTTCCACCAAACGACATCGATCCCACCGACCCGGCCTTGGAGAAGCTCGTCGAGCGAGCGATGCAAGACTGCGGGTGGCTCCTGCCGACGACCATCGAGGGGGTGCGCCGCGCCGAGGCCGAACTGCTGGAGAGGCACGTTCCGCTTCCCGAGCGGTTGCGTGATCCGCATCGTCTCCTCGACCGCCGTGTGCTCTCCGAGCCGAAGGCCGTGCCCTCCAGCACACCGGTTGCCTCGACCGACCCGTGGAAGGCCTTGCCGATCGCTCTCATCGAGCTCGCCCGCGAGGTCGGCCTGACCATCGAGCAGTCGTTGAAGCTCCTGAAGATGGGCCGCCAGGTCGTCGCGCATCGGAGCAGCACGAAGAAAGACGAGATGGATTTGGCCGACTGGCGGAAGTTCTACGAGGCGGTGAAGGAGTTCCTGTGAGCGGGATCGCATCAAGTCGCAAGGTGCAAAAGCTCGCATATGACCTGGGCCTCCGCGGCGACGGGGCCGTCGTCGACCAGGTGCTCGAATACTGCATGGGCCAGGTTGCCGGTTGGGCCGATGAGGACGGAGTGGCGACGCTCGCGGAGCTGGAGGGGGTCGCGTGCCGCCGCTTGTGCCTCGAGTTCGAAGAGATCTGGAGCGACGACGACATCGAGCGGCTCGTCAGGAAGTACGCCGAGCAAGGCGAGTACGCCTTCGCCTACATCCGCACGGCGTTCGACGGCGAGACGTTCGGGACGACGCTCATCCGCGACGACGTCGCCCCCGGCGTGAAGAGCTATATCGCCTTCATCGACTGCCGCGGCCCGAAGGCCCATCGCCGCTACTTCACCCGCTGGCACGAGATCGCCCATCTTCTCACGCTGCCGCCCCGGTCGGGAGAGCCGGTGAACCGATCCCCCCTCGGCCGCTGCCCCGTCGAACAACTGATGGACAAGATCGCGGCGGAGGTCGGCTTCTTCGACCCGATCTTCCGACCCGCTCTGGAGGGCTACCTCGCCTCGGGCTCTCTCGGGTTCCAAGTCGTCGAGCAGATCCGTCGTGACCACTGCCCGACGGCGAGCTTCCAGTCGACGCTCATCGCGTGCGTCCGCCAGGCACCCGTGCCCGCGGTCTACGTCGAGGCGGCGATGGGCTACAAGAAAGACGAAGCGACGAAAGTCTTCTCGCCCCAGAGGACGCTCTTCCCGGTCGAATTGCCCGAGGCCCGCCTCCGCATCCAGAATGCGACGGGGAACGACGAAGCACGGAGGCTCCGCCTGAGGTTCGATCGCAACATGGAGGTGCCTGGAACCTCGGTTCTCGCCCGTCTTTTCGGCGGCGAGGTTGATCGGGGCTCCTCGACAGACCTCGCCGGTCACGAGGCTCTGTCGAATTGGGAGCACTCCGACGGCTCGACCCTGAGTGACGCGACCGTTTTCATCGAGGCAAGGCGACTCCCGTCGCAGGTATTCGGGCTCGTCGTCCCATGCTGATGGCGACAAGCGGGCCGCCTGGATGTTCGGCGATCAAGTCTGCTTCATACGCTCGTTAACGTCGTCGGGCGAAGCCGCCATAAACTCGTCGAGCGATAGGGGCAGGGTTGGCAGCCCAAGGAACCGGTGAGCCGCTCTCAACCGCATCAGGTAGCGGCCGTCGCCCGTCACGACGACGTTCGCCGCAGCAGCGTAGATCGCGTGCGAAACGTCGTGCATGCGGGAGCGGAACTTGTCGAACGAATCAGCCCGGTAACCAATCTGCTCCAGGTATGCGAACACGAGATTGACGACCGTCTCCCTCGTCTTGTGCGAGGCCAGCAGCTCTGCCCCTTTGGGTAGGGTATCGAGGTTCCATTCGTAGTTGTAGTTCCAGAGCTTCACACCCAGGCCCGCCAAGACCTTCGAGTCGGTGAAAAGGTTCTCCGGAGCTAGGTTGTTTACAGCCAAGACATTGATTTCGTCCTCCGCACGTCTGCGTTCGAACAAGGGGACGCCGGGCTCAGCTTTGACGTCCGCGCCGAGCTCTCCATAGACCTCCTCGAAAGCTGCCGCGGACTTCATGCTCATCAGAGATCGCTCATTCTCTTCGGCCGCCAGAGTTAACTCGTATCCGTCGAGCACACGACTCATGCAAATTCGTGGATCTTCCTGGATGAGCCGGGATGGTCCCTGATTGTGTTCCGCTGGGAGGAACTCCCAATTCCCCGTCGTTTGCGAGAGGATCGCGATGCTCTCGGCGACTCGCTTCTCGGCCTCGGTCTGGTCTTGGACCTCCCGGATGATGACTGCTATTTCCTCCAGGTGGGCCGGGCTGTAGGTGAAAAGGAACTCCTCCTGCTTGAAGGCAGCTATATGTCCGGCGAGCCCCGGGCGCTCGTCGCGGCGTAGCCGCACGAAGACGTCGTGATCCAGGTAAATCGTCTTCGCCATTTCGCTGACCCTCCTTCGTTTGATCCTCGGCCCGCGGCGTCGATCGATGATTCAGGCGGCCGGCCGTCAAATTCGTCAGGGGGAATACAACGTGACGCCCACTGCGGCCGCCGTCGCCTTGAGCTTGGCGTCGAGGGTGGCCAAGGGCAGGCCCCGCCGCATGGCGAGCTCGAGGTAGGCCGCGTCGTACGCCGACAGCTTCTGGGCCCGCGCGAGCGAGAGCGTCTCGCCCCAGGCGTGGGCGGTCGTCTCGTCATCGACCGTGATGGGGAACGTGCCGAGGAGCGAGAGGAACCGTGACGTGTCCGCGGCGGTGATTCGCTGGCGGCGTTCACCCACCAGCAGGACGTTCGCCACTTCGAGCGGCCAGAGGCTCGGCACGTAGGCTCGGGCCGAGGGGATTAGCCCTAGCAGGTTGTCGGCGTACGGGTCGGCCTCGTCGTCGAAGCCCCAGGCCATCACCACCGAGTTGTCGAGGACGAACTCATCCGTGCTGCTCATGACGCTCCTTCGTGAGCGGTAGACTCATGTCCTTCAGAACCGCCGGCCTTCCTCGATCATCTCGCGGATGGTGAGCCCGTCGAGGGAGCGACCCTTGCGGAAGCGCCGCATCTCCTCGACGGCCGCCCGGACGTCCGGCTTCTCGGCGGCCGGGGGCGGCACGAGGACGGCCACGGGCACGCCGTGCTTGGTGATCGTGATGCGCTCCCCCTTGGCCACCCGCTCGAGCAGCTGCGGGAGATGCGTCTTGGCCTGATAGCTCCCTACAGTCTTCTCCATGACCCCTCCTGGTTTAGACCGGTCTTCGACCAGTCTACCAGCCTTCTCCAGTTTCGGCAAACCCATGCCGATCGTAGGTCATAACAGGAAATTATGACCTGCAAAGGCGTAAGTTCTTGCGGTAAAAGGGGTCGCGTACTTGACGCCCGTGCGACACCAGCCGAGCAAGGGCCCCACGTGGGTCGTCCGAGAGCCCCCACCGTATGTCACCTGCCCGTGTTGCCCACCAGTTGCTCAAACGGCTGGCTCTTCGCCTCGCCAAACTGGCCCGGAGGCGGCCAGCGCGCCTATACAGCACCGGCAGCTGAAGTGCATCTGCCGCGGCTTGGAGGCCCTGTGGCAAAGGTCCGCTGCGATGCCAGAGGACGACCCCGGCGCCGGTTCGTTACCGGCGCAGCAGGACGTCGCCCTTTGTCAGGCACCGACGTCCATAAATCAGGGCAGGACGGCCGCGGTGCCGGCGAGGCCGACCCGACCGGATCACGAAGGGCACGACGCAACCAGCCGGCCCGGAGGAGGGCAGGGGCCTACCGGGCCGTCGGGTACGGCCTTTATGTTGCGTTAGTCAAAGCTGACTTATCACGCGGCGTGGCGACCCTATCCCTGACGCAGTCGCAGTCCCCCGGTTGGGGCAGGCGGAATCTCCACCCGTCCTCGCGGGGCGCCGGTCGCGCCGCCGTCGACTACGATCTCGGCCGCCGTGATGAATGAGGAATCGTCGGACGCGAGGAACAGGGCGGCCTTGGCGATCTCCTCGGCCTCGCCCATCCGGCCGAGCGGTATCGTCGCGATCAGTTCCCGTTCCAAGGCCTCCATCGCCCCGGCGTCCGGCGCGAAGGCGTTCCAGATCGGCGAACGGGTCGCGCCGGGCGTCAGCTGGTTGACCCGAATCCCGCGAGGGGCGAACTCCGAAGCCAGCACGCGGGTCATCGATCGCACCGCGCCCTTGGACCCCGCGTAGGCCGCCCAGCCGGCCGTGCCCAGGACCGCGTGGACCGATCCGGTGAGGATGATCGACGCCTTCTCGTTGAGGTGCGGTGCGGCCGATTGGACGGTGAAGAACACGCCCGTCAGGTCGGTGCGAACGACGTCCTCGAACTCGGCGAGCGTCGTCCCCCCGACCGGCGTGACTGCGGCGATCCCGGCGTTGGCGAAGACGACGTCGAGCTTGCCGAAGGCCCGCACGGCCCGGGTCACGGCCTCGTCGATCGAGGCGACGTCTTTGGAGTCGGCCCGGATGGCCAACAGCCTGTCCCCGAGCTCGGCCTTCGCGGCCTCGAGCGTCTCTCGATTGCGGCCCGTGATCGCGACCCTGGCCCCTTCGGCGACGAACGTGCGGGCCGCGGCCAGGCCGATGCCGCTGTTGCCGCCCGTGATGAACGCGGTCTTCCCCTCGAGCCTCATGCGGACCTCCAGGAATGGAAATGGTTCGATCGGTCTCGCCGTGCATCCCGCCCCCGACGTCCCGGGTCGATTCAGAGTCGCCTGAGGAAGGCGACCAGGTCGGCCTTCTCGGCCGAGGACAGGTGCAGCTCGAGGGTCAGGTTGAAGAACTCCGTCGCGTCTTCCAGCGTGAGCAGCCGGCCGTCGTGGAAGTAGGGCGGCGACTCCTTGATCCCCCTCAGGGTGAACGTCTTGATCGGCCCCTGGCGGGTCGCGACCAGCCCGTTGATCGTCTGGGTCTCGTAGAATCGCTCAACCCTCAGGTCGTGCATCGAGTTGTCCGTGTAATACGGGGCAGGATGGCAGGCGGCGCATCGGGCCTTCCCCTCGAACAGGGCCTGCCCCCTCATCTCGGGCGAGTCGGCCGCGAACTTCGCCGCGTCCAACCTGCCGAAAACGTCGAGCCCCGGCGCGGGCGGGAAGTCGAGGAGTTCCTGCACTTCCGCCATGAAGTGGACCTGGCTCCCCCGTTCCAGCGGGTTGACCCCCTTGGCCGAGGCCGAGACCTGGTCGCCGTCGAAGTACGCACCCCGTTGCTCGAACTCGGTGAAATCCTCGACCGTCTTCAGGGCCCTCTGCGAGCCGAACAGTCGCTGGACGTTCACGCCCCGCAGGCTCGTGGTGTCGAGCCGCCTCCGGTGCGACTGGGGCCGAATGTCGCCCGCGAGGTGGGTCGCCCCCGAGGTGTGGCCGTTCACGTGGCAGTCGAAGCAGGCGACGCCTTGCATGCCCGCGGAGCTCTCGGTCTTCCGGTCGGCGGTCGCGTTGAACTGCTGCTGCGGGAATTGCGTGACCAGCAGTCGCATCCCCTCGAGATCCTTGGAATTGAGGACGCCCGCGAAGATCTCCTGGAAATTCTCGACCGTGACGACCTTGCCCTGCGAGACGTCGCCCAGGTCGGGACGAGTCGTCAGGTATAGGGCCGGGGGGAACTCCGGGAGGAACTGATCGGGGAGGTCGAAGTCCAGGTCGAACCTCTCCAGCCTGGGCAGGGCCTTGATCTCGGCCTGCGGAAAGACCATCCCGCCCACGCCGTGATCGGGGTGGGGCAGGGGGAGGAAGCCCTTGGGGAAGAGGCCCTTCGCGCGAATCTCCCCCGGCGGCGACGCGGCCAGTCGATCCCACGTCAGGCCTTCCGGGAGCCTCGCCGTCGGCCCGACCTGCACCGGCTTCCCGCGCGACATCCGCAGGCTCGGGTCGGGCCTCGGGGCCAGGTCGTAGCGCGAGCCCAACAACGCCATCTGACGCTCCATCACTCCCGCCCGCTCCGCCTTGTCCCCGGCCATCCGGCCCTGGAAGGATTCGAGCCCCAGGAGGACCGGCGAGACCTGGTCGTAACTCGAGGCGTTCGCGGCCTCTTGGGCGTCGCCGCCGCCCGGGAGCACGCCGATGAGGACCACCGGCAGGAGGCAGGCGCGAGCCCAGATTCGAAGCATGCGAGGCGATGGACGGCTCATGGGAATTCCTCTCTTGCAAAGCCTGGGCGAGCTGAAGCTGGACGAATCGCCGCGATGATCGGCGAGTGGGGCGAGGGCTGCCATGCGGGGGAGATCGGCGGAGGGGCGTCATGCGCCCCTCCGCCCCCGGCGGCGGGAAGGACCTCGGACCCGCAGGGCAGTCACCGATGGATTGAGATTCCGCGCCGCACCGAGCTCGGCGAACACCCGCGCCGACGGAAGCCGGCATCGTCGAAATCGAGGGTCGTTTCGAGCCGCGTCGGAACGGGACGAAGTCCTCTCGTGGCCGCGGCCGACGAGGATTCACGGCCTCGATTGCGCATGCGACTCCACGAACCAGAGCCACTTGTCCAACCCTCGCGAGACTTCGGTGAAAAGGTCGGCCGTGCCCTGGGCCACGCCGCCGAGCTGGACGGCCCGCTCGGCGATGTCGTCGACGTAGTCCTCGACCGCCTCGTTGATCTCGTCGAACAACTCGTGCAGGGCGATGAAGTCCCGCCCTTTGACGTTCCAGTGGGCGTGCTTGACCTGCGTCTGGAGGTCGACGCAATCGGCGAGGCGGGCGTTGAGGAGCCCGATGAATCGCCCGCGGACCTCGAGCGCCAGGTCGTTCATCGTCTCGAACATGGTCGTCGTCCTGATGGGTCGCTCAGTTGCGGTCCGCCCGCCGGGACGGACCCTCGTCGTGCATGGGCGAAGCCCATCCGTCACTCGCGCGGCCCGGAGGCTTCGGGGGCGATGTAGACGTCGGACCGCGGGAATTTCTCGAACAGGGCGGCAGGCTTGCCGAAGTTGGCGGCCAGGACGTCGAGCGGGTTCCCGGCGATCCACTCCGACAGGTCGATCTTGGAATAGACGCCCGAGTTGAGGCCGATGAGGATGCGGCACGTCTTGGCCCCCACGTTCTCGATCGAGTGCCCGTAGCCCTGGGGGATGTAGGCGACGTCGCCCGCGGAGAGCCTTTCGTCGCGATATCGGCCGTGCGAGCCGAACATCGTGACGACGACCTCGCCCTCGACGACGTACTGCCACTCGTCGGCCGTCGGGTGCCAGTGCAGCTCGCGCAGGCCGCCGGGCTCCAGGTCGAAGACGACGCCCGTGATCGTCTGCGAGATCGGGAACGTCGTGGAGTCGACGCGCCACTCGCGGCCGCCCTTGAAGACCCCGTGGGGCGGACGCTTGAGCAGCTCGTATTTGTGCGGCAACGCCGGCGGCTTCCAGCCCTGGAGGGGCCGGGAGGGTTCCTGCGGAGGGAGATCGCCTCGCGCGAAATAGACCTCCCCGGTCGGGAAGCCGTCGAAGGCCGACTCCGGCAGCCCGAAGTTCTTGGAGAGGAGCGGCCTGGGCAGATGGCCGATCCAGTCGCTGATGCTGAAGGTGCCGAACTCGGAGAAGTAGCCGTTGTCGAAGATCAGGATGAAGTGGCAAGGCTCGTCGCCGAGGCACTCCAGCATGTGGCCGTGGCCGCGGGGGAAGTACCAGACGTCGCCGGGGTCGAAGTCGTCGGTCTCGGCCCCGCCCTGCGGGTCGAACAGGGTGGTCCGGACCCGGCCGGCGACGACGAACGCCCACTCGGCGGCCGTGGCGTGCCAGTGCAGCTCCCGCATGGCCCCGGGCTCCAGCTTCATCGAGACTCCCGCGATCCCCTTGGAGATGGGCAGCTGCTCGACGGTGGCCTCCTTGCCGTAGCTGGCGCCGATGACCTTGCCCACCGACTTCTCGAGCTCGAACTTGAAGGTCGGCAGCTCCTTGCCCGCGAGGATCGGGTCGGGCGCGTTGTTCGCGAAGCTCGGGTCGCCGGCCTCGGCCTCTCGAGCGGACAGGTGCGCGACGGCCGCGGCGGCCGATCCAGCGGCCGCGAGGAAATGACGTCTTTGCATGGGACCCTCTCCGGTTGTGTTGATATCTCGATGGATGACGACGGAGCGATGCCGCGAGGTATGATTGCCGGAGGACGGACCTCGATCCCGCCGCGGAATTGTCGCGGAGTCGGCTGTGCCGGCTCATTGAACATCGGGGATTCCGGGATGATCGGCCGGGCGAGGCCCGGGGGCGGTCCAGAAGAATCGCCGGTCCTGCTCGCGCATCTCGATTTCGTTGATGCTGGCCTCGCGACGTCGCATGAGGCCGGCGACGTCGAACTCCCACAGCTCGTTGCCGTAGCTGCGCCACCAACGGCCTTCCGCGTCGCGCCATTCATATTGGAATCGCACGGCGATTCGGTCGTCGCCGAAGCACCACAGGGACTTGGCGAGCCGATAATCCAGCTCGCGGCTCCATTTGTCGGCCAGGAAGCTCCGGATCTCGTCCCGGCCGGTGACGAACGTGCCGCGGGCCCGCTATGCGGAATCCTCCGAGTAGGCCAGCGCCACATGGGCCGGATCACGCGAGTTCCATGCGTCCTCGGCCGCCCGGACTTTCTGCACGGCGGCGGCGAGGTCGAAAGGCGGCACGACGACATGCTTGCCGACGCGGCCCTCGTCGGCCGCGGACGCATGGCTGGTAGTGACAGAAGTTGGATCGACTCCGGGGTGATCGATGGGCATGAGATTGTATCTCCACTGCTGGTGAAACCCGCGATGTTCGGCCGCGACGGAGATGCCGAGGCGAAGGATCCGAAGGTGGACCGAGATGGAGGCCATCCTCACGCCCCGGTGCTGGGCCGGACCATCGTCGGTCACCGGGCGTGGCCCACTTCCTCTCCCTCGTCTTTCGAATCACAAGGCGTTCGGGCTGGACATCGACCGACCGGGCACGAGTGACACGAGCTAAACTCGAGGGTAGAATCCGTGACATCATGGACACGAATCAGACGACACTCGTGGTTCAGCGCTACCTCGACGAACTGGCCGTCGCGCGTGGCGACGACGACGTGGGCCCGATCATCTCCGCGCTGCTAGGCCAATCAGTCCGCCGCCTCCAGTTGCTCTGCAATACGCTGCTCCATCGCGGCTATCCCCGCCTGGCGCGGCCGCCGGTCGGGCTCCAGGTCGAGGACCTGCTCGGCGCCGTCGTGGAGAGGCTCCTCAAGGCGCTCCGCGAGACTCGGCCCGGAACCGTCCGCGGCTTCTTCGCGCTCGCGAGCCGACACATGCGTTGGGAGCTGAATGACCTGGCCCGCCGCCTTGATCATCGTGACGTTCCATTCGACGTCCACGCGATCGACGTCGCCGCACCCGCAGAGAGCGACTCGGGGCTGGGCACGGAGACCAAGCGGATGCTCGACGCCATCGATGCGCTCCCCGAAGACGAGCGAGAAGTCCTGGAACTGGTGATGATCCATGGGATGACCCACGAGGAAGCGGCCGCGGTGATCGGGTCGTCGACCAAGACCGTTCAGAGGCGGCTGAATCGCGCCCGGCACGTGCTGGTCGAGACCTTGGGGTTCCCCGGGATGGGCCCTTCGCGATCCGACGGTCCCGGGACATTGGACGACTGAGCAGCGCCGCACGACGCCGAAAGGGGCCATCGCCCATGTCCATCGAGCCGCTGGTGCTGTCCCTCTTGGAGGAAGTGGATTCCGGCAAGTCCCCCGAAGAGGCCTGCGCAGCCCATCCCGAAATGCTCGGAGAAATCCGCGCCCGCCTGTCTCGGCTGGCGCGAATCGACAATAGGTTGCAGATGCTCTTCCCGGGGGCCGGGGCGATCCAGGTCGAGGCGGACGCTCGGCATCCGCCGAACTCGACGCCCGAGATCCCCGGACACGTCGTCGAGTCCGTGCTGGGCCGGGGGGGGATGGGCGTCGTCTACAAGGCCCGTCACCTACGCCTGAATCGGCTCGTCGCGGTCAAGATGATGCTCCACGGAGGCCATTCTGGACCGTCGGAACTGGCGAGGTTCCACCGCGAGGCCGAGGCACTGGCCGCGGTCGGCCACCCGAACATCGTCCAAATCCACGAAGTGGGCGACCTCGACGGGCTGCCTTACTTCACGATGGAGTACGTGGCCGGCGACACGCTCGCCCAGCGATTGAACGGCGTCCCGCTCGCTTGCGACCAGGTCGCGCCCCTGCTCGCGACGATCGCCGAGGCCGTCCACGCCGCCCATCGAGTCGGGATCGTCCACAGGGACTTGAAGCCGGCGAACCTCCTGATGGCCACGGACGGTTCTCCCAAGGTCACGGACTTCGGGCTCGCCTGGCGACATCAAGCCGGCGTCGGTTTGACATGGACCGGCGCCAGGATGGGCACACCGAGCTACATGGCGCCTGAGCAGGCGGCCGGCCTTACGTCGGCGATCGGGAATCATACGGACGTCTACTCGCTGGGTTCCATCCTCTACGAGATGATCACCGGACGTCCCCCATTCCGCGCCGAGACCGCGATCGAGACCGAGCGTCAGGTCGTCGCCAACGACCCGGTGCCGCCCTCGCGCCTGAATTCGCGCGTGCCGCGGGACCTGGAGACGATCTGCCTGAAATGCCTGAGCAAGGAGCCGCAGAAGCGATACGCCACGGCCGCGGCGCTCGCGGAGGACCTGAAACGCTTCCAGCGAGGCGACGCCATCGCGGCGCGTCCGGAGGGTTGGATCGCCCGGCTCGCTCGGAGGATCCGACGGCGTCCGCTGGCATTCGGGGCGGTCGCGCTGGCGGTAGTCCTGACGTTCACCGTGGTCGGAGGCGCGGCCTGGCTGACATCCGAGCGGTCGGCCGCAGCCCGGGCTGCGGAGGCGGACTTGCAGGAGATGGCGGAGTCCCTGCGAAAGTCCGATTGGCCCCAGGCCAATGCCGACCTCGAGAGGGCGAAGGGTCGTGTCGGGGTCGGCGGGTCGGCCGACCTGCGTCTCCGCATTGACCAGGGCGGGCGGGACCTGGATTTGGCGGCGCGGCTGGACGCCATGCGACTGGCCCGGGTGGACAAGACCGGCAGTTCCCTCCCGTTCGTCCGGGCCGATGAGCAGGAAGACGAAGCCTACGAGCGGCAATTCTTCGAGGCCGGGTTCGGTCGCGTCCGAGATGACGTCGAGGGAGTCGCGAAGTGCATCCGGAGGTCCCACATCCGCGCCGCCCTCGTGGCCGCCCTGGATGACTGGGCCGTATGCACCCGAGGCGCGGACCGGCGGGGCTGGATCCTGAAAGTCGCCCGGATGGCCGATCCGGATCCGACCGGCTGGGGCGTCCGCATCCGAGACCCCGAAGCCTGGGGGAGCAGGGCGGCGCTGATCAATCTGACGGAATCCGTCCCCGTCGGCGACCGGGCCGTATCGTCGCTGGTGGCGATCGCCCACTACCTTGAGGCAAGCGGAGGCGACCCGATCCCGTTCCTGACGCGGGTACAGCAGGCCCACCCCTCCGACCTGTGGGCCAACTATACTCTGGCCAACAAGCTCCGGGAGCGGCACGAGTACGGCGATTCGATCCGCTACTACCAGGCTGCGCTGACGATGCGCCCCCGGACGGCCTCCATCTGCAACAACCTCGCCCTCTCGCTGATGTTTAGCGGCCGTTTCGACGAGGCTACTCAGTACTTAGAACGCGCCTTGGCAATCGAACCTGCGTATAACACCGCCTTCGGTAATCTGGGCATCCTCTGGTTCAATCAGGGGCAGTACGAGAAGTCGCTCGAACGGTTGCAGCAGGCCGTCAAACGCCGCCCCGAGTTCGGCGAGGTCCACCACGCCTTAGGCCTAGGACTCGAGCGGAAGGGCATGAATGACGAGGCCTTGTCCCACTACAGGCGGGCGGTCGAGCTCGCACCGAAACTCCTATCAGCCCAGAGGGATCTCAGACGCATTCTCATACTTTCGGGCCGGACGGAGGAAGCGCTTTCGTGCTGGGCCGAGTTGCTGGAATCCGATCCGGACGAGCACGAGGTGTGGTTTGGGCATGCCGAATTGTGCCTGTTCCTCGGCAGGGAAGACGAGTACCTGCTCGCCCGAAAGGCCTTGCTCGCCAAGTTTGGCGAGACTGCCGACCCGAACATCGCAGAGCGGACCGCGAGGGCGTGCCTGGTCGGGCCCGCGGCGGGCGACGAACTCCGGAAGGCCGTCGCCCTAGCCGAGCGTGCCGCGGGCGTCGAACGATCGGAATTCGAAGGCTCGTTTCCATACTTCGAGTTCGTCCGAGGCCTCGCCGAGTATCGGCAAGGGCGGTTCGATCGCGCGATTGAGACGATGGGGGGCGATGCGGCCGGCGTCATCGGGCCCGCCCCGCGCCTCGTCCTGGCCATGGCCATGCGGCGAGCCGGCCGTGCAAAGGAGGCGCGGGAAGCCCTCGACGAGGCCGTCAAGAGCCACGATTGGCGGGCAGGCCTGCCCCATGATCACGAGAATTGGATCGTCCACGTGCTCCGTCGCGAGGCCGAGGCTTTGATCATCCCCAAGCCCTGAGAGCACTCCAGGACTCGAGCCCATCGCGGGCGATCTGCGAGTCGCCTCGGCATCGGTCGTCCTGAGGCGTCGGGCCGACCGAGGCTCGAATTTTCGCAGCAGCCTGCGATGGACGAAGCGCCGCCGGGCCGCGCTTGATGGTCAATGGAATAGGTCCTTGTGATCCTCCTTGATCAGGTCCGCCCCCTTCTCGCCGATCATGTAGACGGAGTTCTGGGGACGGCAGTCGGGGATGATCGGGATGATGGAGGCGTCGACGACCCGAAGCCTGTCGACTCCGTGGACCTTCAACCTGGGATCGACCACGCCCTGCTCGATGTTCCTGGAGAGGCGGGCGGTCCCGACCGGATGGAACGAGGTCTGGACGCGATCTTGGATGGCCGTCCTCATCAGCTCGTCAGAATGGAGGGGCATGTCCCAGGGGTACTGGTCGACCACGAGGTCCTTGAAGCCGTCGCCCTTGGTGAGGACGTCGTAGCAGAACCTGACGCCCTCGCGCAGCGCGATGACGTCGAGCTCGTTCGAGAGGTAGTTCAGGCTGATGTTGGGCTGCTCGAGGGGGTCGGCGCTGTTCAGCGTCACCTCGCCGCCGTCGTATACCGGCCGTACCAGGTCGACCATCACCGTAATGTGATCGCCGTCCGGCGGGAGTGGGTACTGCCACTGGAATGCGCTGCCGAACGCGCAGACGAAATCTAGCTCGAAATGCGGCTGCCCATCCGGCGAGAAGGGGTCGAGCCCGCCGTTGGCGGCCTTGGCCGCGCGGTAGATGGGATCCTTTTCCAGATACGCGTCGATGCGGGGGAAGCCGATCAGCTCCAGCAAGCCCGAGCCGACGGGGCCGGAATGGTCCTTCTTGTAGGCGGCGACGGCGGCATCATTCTTGGGGCCCTGACGCAGGAGCGTGCCGTCCATGCCGAAGCCGTCCTTGAGGCGCAGGACGAACGGAACTCCCGGGTGGTCGAACAAGTGGCGGCCGACGTGGCGGGAGTCGACGACCACGGGGATGCCGTGCTTGGCCAGCTCGCGGGCCGGGCCGACGCCGCTGAGCATGAGCAGCTTGGGAGTCTCGAAGACACCCTGGGAGAGGACGACCTCCCGGCTCGCGTAGAGTTCGAGCTCATTGCCAGAAGAGTCGACGACCGTGACGCCCTTACACGTGCGGTCGGCGTAATCGATGATCAGGCGTTTGGAGCGGACCTCCGGCGCGATCGTGATGTTCGGCCTGTCCTTCACGAACAGGTAGCTCCCGGAGCGTTGGCCCTTGTAGATGGTGTTGACCGAATGGGTCAAACCGATCATCTCGCCGTCGAAGATGTTCTCGGTGAGGGGCTGGCCCATGGACGTCCAGGCCTTCGTGAGGGCGTCGCGGAAGGGCTGCATCTCGGGGATGAGCTCGGCGTGGGAGATCGGGATCGGGCCTCCGGCGCCGATCTTCCGAAGGTCGGGCGAGTAACGATCGGCGTCGTCGTGGTAGCTGGCGCACTTCCGGAGATAGGGGACGAGCGGATCCCAGGTCCATTCCGCGCCGCCGTATTCGCCCCAGCGATCGAAGGTCGGTCTGCAGCCGGGCGCCCACGAGAAGTAGTTGAGCGAGGAGCTGCCGCCGAGGATCTTGCCGCGGGTGTCTTCCCTTTCCGTGCGCTCCCAGACGTCGCGCTTGACGAACCTGGCCTTGTAGTTCCAGTCGTGTCTCCCGTGGCGGAGGCCCATGGCCTCCGACGGTGTGGTGATCTTTTCGAGGTCCCAGGGGTTGCCCACGCCCGCCTCGATGACGAGGACGTTGACGTTGGGGTTCTCGGCGAGGCGGCCTGCGACGACGCAACCCGCCGTGCCGCCGCCGACGATGATGAAATCAAAGCGAGCACCGCTGGCGACCATCAGTTCCTCCTCGAACGTGTCGACATGTGTATGCTTCCCGACTCGACCGCCCGCCCGGACGGCGCCCGGGCCGACGGACCTCTTCGATCCGGCCCACCGACTAGGCGAGGCGGGTGGACATGGGCGATGGCTCGGCGGTGCGCGATCGCCGGCGGGTCGAGGCGGACACCGTCCAACGACGTGCTCGATTTCCAACCCCCCCGCGCGAGCCGTCCTGCCGCGTGGAGGCTCGCTCCCTCGGCGAGATCGGAGGGAGCTGTCCACCTGCGCCGCCCAGCAGGGTCGGGGGAGTAGGCTCCGGGCGACATGGTGCATCGCCGCGGGGCGCCGGGATGGGTCCGGCCGCCCCGTCATCTCAGCCTGGAGGATTCGACGTGCGATTCAAGTCCAAGCCATGGGTGATCGCCGCCGTCGTCGCGGGATCCGTCGGAGTCTTCGCGTCGAAGGCTCGCGCCTTCGACGGGGGGTGGGACTTCTATTCCAACGGCGCCCCGGCGCCCGACCAGTCCTCGGGCCGCCGGCCTTCGACCCGCCATCTCGCACGGCGGCCCTCGTTCCGCAGCCCCTACATAATCTACCGACCCCCCCAGGCGGTCGCGCCCGCGCCCGGGGGCTATTGGCTCTACTACCCTCAGCAACCCCCACCGCCCGCCGAATCCGTTCAAAGATATGACTATTTCCAATACTCGATGCCCGGTCCGGCTGCGCCCCGTTGAGGTCGTCTCCGACTCGGCGCCGAGTATTCGCTCTCGCCTGCAAACCGACGCTACGCCTCCTCCAAATCCTCGAACCAACGGTGTATGAACATGCGAGCTGTCGTTATGAACCAAGCCGGCGCCGCCGTGCTGGAATACGTCGAGCGTCCCGACCCGGCGGCGGGCCCGGGGGAGGCCCTGGTCGAGGTCGCTTGCGCGGGCGTCAACTTCATGGACATAGGCGTGCGCCGGGGCGCGTTCCTGACCGAGATCCCCGACCCGAAGGTCCTGGGCGTCGAGGGAGCCGGCCGCGTCCTGGCGGTGGGAGACGGCGTGGAATCCGTCGAACCCGGCCGGCGCGTCGCCTGGGCCTTCGCGCTCGGGAGCTACGCGGAGCGGATCGCGATCCCCGCCTCGTCATTGGTGCCGGTCCCCGACGCGATCGACGATCGCACGGCCGCCGCCGTGATGATGCAGGGCCTCACGGCCAGCCATTTCGCGACCGACTTCTACCGGGTGGAGCCAGGCGACGTCGCCTTCGTCCACGCCGCCGCCGGCGGCCTCGGCCTGCTGCTGACGCAGATCATTAAGCTGCGGGGCGGCCGCGTCATCGGCCGGGTCTCGTCGAGCGGGAAGGCGGCCGCGGCCGAGCACGCGGGGGCCGACCACGTGATCGTCGACGCCGGGAGTGGGTTCGTCGAGGAGGCCCTACGCCTGACCGGAGGGGAGGGCGTGCACGTCGTCTACGACGGATCGGGGCCGACGACCTTCCAGGGTTCCCTCGACGTGCTGCGTCGGTCCGGGACGTTCTGCTGGTACGGCCCGGTCCTCGGAGGCCCGGGGCCGATCGAGATCATGAGCCTGCCGAAGAGCGTCAAGATCGGCTACGCCGTGTACCGCGACCATGTCTCGACGCCCGAACTGCTTCGCTCGCGCTCGGGTCGGCTGTTCGACTGGATCGAGGAAGGCAGGCTCGAAGTCCGAATCGGGGGGGAGTATCGACTCGCCGACGCGGCCGAGGCCCTCGCCGACATGGAAGCCCGAAGCACCATCGGCAAACTGCTCCTCATCTCGTGACCGACCCGGGCGTCGGCACCCCGGGGCCGCCGTCCCCATCGGCGCGACCGTCCAGTCGATCGGACTTCGGCGGGGCGTGGCCGCGAGACGCCAAGGATCGGGTCCGGCGTCTCGCCGCTTCGATATCCTGAATCGGATCCACGCCGCCCATGCCGACGACCGGCTGACCTTCCATCTGCCCGTGCCCACAGCATGCGAAATCGAGGGACGCGCGATGCTCCCGTCGACGGGGGATCCCCCGTCCGGACGCGAAACTGCACGGCCGATCCATGGAGGCTCAGGGCTCCTCCGAAGGGCCGAAACGCATCGTCCAGATCGGGATCTGCCCCGGCTTATATTCATTCCCGGCCCAGGGAGTGCCGCATACGTGGAGATAGGCGTAGGGAGTGCCGTCGAACATCACCCACACCCCGGCATCCCTCACCGTGGAGGGCAGGCCGCAAAGCCTCGCGTCGAACGGCCAGAGGATCATCCAATGGGGGCCGATCGGGATCGGGGGGCTCGTCCTGTCGAATGGATCGGTGTTGCTGTGCTGGGCGGCTCCGCAGAGCATGTAGACGAGGCCGGGCGCCGCGTTGGTCGGCCTGGGCTTCCTCGCCAGGACGTCCCTCATCCACTGCATGCCCATCGGATCCGCGCACATCGGGACGTTGCCGACGTCATTTTCGTCGCCGGGGAAGCAGATCCAGTCGTTGCTCCCCCGCCGCAGCACGACGATCTCGCCGTCCACGCCCATCTCCGCGACCGTCGCGTCCCTGGTTATGGCGCGTGGGCCGGACAGCATCGCCCTGGCGATCTTGGCTTCGACCACCCGCTCTTCCATCGCGGCCGAGCCGTTGCCGCCGGCCCCCGGCACGCTCGCTCGGTCCTGCGATCCCGCGTCAGGCGAATCCATATCGATGCCCCTTGGATGGAAATCTCGTCCGTCCCGTCGACGCCCGGCGTCTGCGGGCCATGGACCTCGGCATTGGTCTTGAAATCCTCGATCCCTCGGCCCACCCGCGTCCCAGGTATTCCCGCCCGCGATCAGACCTTGGACTTCTCGACGCTTTCGCGAGTTTTCGCCGCGAACGCCTTGATCGTGAAGCCTTCGGGGAGCGAGTCGATCACCACCATGTCGGATATCGAGCTCTTGACCCGGAGAGGGCGTAGCGCGGTGTACTCCGGCGAATCGTACCACTCGTCGAACGATTCCCGGCTGGGGAACGTGATCAGGACGACCGCGCCCGGCCACGCGCCTTCGATGACGTCGATCGACCCCTGGGCGAGCCACCTGCCCCCGTAGGGTGAGACCGTCGCCTCGACTTGATCGAGATAGGAGAGAGCATCTTCGTTCGGGATGTCGCCCGGGATGCGTAGGTGGTTGATCAGATACGTCGCCATGATCGCTGCTCCGTCGCCTTGCGAAATTCGAGCGAAATGGGGCCGGCAGCTCGGCTTCCGGGCGATCTGCACCCCGGTCGTCCGCCGTCCGCCCGTCCATCGCATTGGCTAGGCGCGTGAGGTGGACACGAGGGTCGACCGTAGGGCCGGTAATCCCGAGGTCGCCGCCCGGAACCTCGTGTCGGTCGTCGAGTACCTCGACGGAAGGACGCATAACCTATAGCCCGAAGACGCGAGGCCGATCCGACCCCCTCGGCGTCGCGAAGCGCGGGCTACAAGCCGGGATCCTTGCCGGGGGACGAAGGCCCCTTCGACGAGCGTGGGAGGGGCCGGCGGGTTTCGCTGATGGTGCGCCTCCCTCCTTCGATCGAGGAGGAACGTCCTGGAAGCGGCCTTTATGTTCGCTTCAATGTGTTGAAGCCGAAGCGAGATTTGTGCAGGGCGTCAGCTTCGTCCTGCCCGGAAGTCGGGGATGGCCTTTATGTCCGACTTAGAGCCTATCTCATTAGGCGGCGATTGTGTATGTTCTCCTGAAGCGAAAGGAAGCCGCTCCAGGAGGTTGCAGCAATGGCCAAGGCCGCCCCGCGCAAGGCCCCCGTCGACGACGGGTGGCGCATCCCCGACGCCTTGTGGACCCGCCTCGAACCCCTGCTGCCGGCCCGCAAGGCGCACCCGCTGGGCTGCCACAACCCCCGCGTCGACGACCGCCGGGCGATGGACGCGATCTTCTTCGTGCTCCGCACGGGCTGCCAGTGGAACGCCCTGAACGCCACGGGCCTCTGCACCAGCAGCTCGGCCCACCGCCGGTTCCAGGAGTGGGCGAAGGCCGGCGTGTTCCGCGAGCTGTGGCGACTGGGCCTGCTGGAGTGCGACGAGCTGGGCGGGATCGACTGGGAGTGGCTGTGCATCGACGGGGCGATGACCAAGGCCCCGCTCGGGGGGGGGAAAGACGGGGCCCAACCCGACCGACCGGGGCAAGTCGGGGACGAAGCGGTCGCTCTTGACGGACGGCGGCGGCATCCCCGTCGGCCTGGCCGTCGCCGGGGCGGACGAGCATGACAAGTGGCTGGCCGGCCCGACGCTCCTGAGCCAGCCGGTGCTGGGCCCGGAACCTACGCCCGAGGAGCCGATCCACTTCTGCGCCGACAAGGGCTACGACTACGCCGACGTGCGGGAGGTCGCCGAGCTGTGGGGGTTCACGGCCCACATCAAGGCCCGCGGCGAGGAGGCGGCGGAGAAGGCCGCGATCCCGGGCTATCGGGCCCGACGCCGGGTCGTGGAGATAGTCTGAACGCAAATGACAAAAGCGGATGTTCTCGCTTTTATCGCTCGTGGGCAGGACGTAGCGGATCTCGACCTCGTCGCCCGTGACGACCACTCGGTCGACCAGCAGTTCGACCAACTGCCGCTTCCCGTCGAACGTCGCCGTCTCGAGCCCGGCGGCGATCCGCCCGCAGAACGCTTCGAGCGTCGCCGCCATGCCCACGACCTCGTCGAGGCGTTCCGATTCCCCGGCGAGCCGGGCCTCCTGCTCGGCCAGGGTCTGCTGCCTCGACTCCAATTCCCCGCGCCTGCGGCGATACTCTTCCAGTGGGACGACGCCGCCGAGGTAGGCCTCGGTCAGCCGATCGAGCTGGCCCGACAACGACGCCTTCCCCTGCCGCAGCCGCTCCCGTCTCGCCTGGAATTCCTGCGGGTGCCAGCTCCCGGCGGCCGCCCGACGGAACGCCCCGCCCGCCGCGGCCGGATCTCGCAGCAGCTCGCATAGGTCGCCCCAGACCAGGTCGTCCAGGACCGCCGCCGGGATGAACCGCGAGCCGCAGGTCGCCCCGTTGCGATTCCGCGCCGCCCGGGACTTGCCGGTGCAGGTGTAGTAGCCGTAGTGGGGCGGGCGTCGCCTCGCGATGCTCGCCAGGCCGCAGTGGCCGCAGCTGACCAGGCACCGCAGCAGATAGGATCCGACCTTGTTGTTGCGGGACGAGAACGACCGGTTGGCCGCCAGCTTCGCCTGCACTCGCTCGAACAGCCCCGGATCGACGACCGCGGGGATCGGCCCGACGTCGATCCACTCGTCGCGCGGCGTCGGCTCGGCCGTCCCGTGGGGGCGGCCGATCGGGTGGGTCGCCGAGCGTCGCGCTCGGGCCTCGCGGTATCGGTGCCGTCCGGCGTAGACGCGGCCCGTATAGGCCGGATTTCGGAGGATCCCGCGGACCGAGGCGTCGCTCCAGCACGCCTTGCCCGAGGGCGAAGGGACGCCGAGGTCGCGTAGATGGTCGACGAGGCCGTGGAGCGTGCGTCGTCCCTCGGAGTACCAGGCGAACATCTCGGCGACGACCGCGGCCTCGCACGGGTCGAGGTGGACGCCCGAGGGGTCGCGGGGCCTGTCGACCGCCATCCGGTAGCCGTACGGGGCCCGGGTCCACGGCAGCATCTCCCCGGCCCGATATCGACGCTGGCGGCCGCGGCGCGTCCGCTCGGCGATCAAGGTCCGCTCGTACTCGGCGACGGCGCCGCGGATCTGGAGCAGGAGCTGGTCGTGCGGGTCCCGGGACATCGGCCGGTCGAGGAACTCGACCCTGCAGCCCTTGGACTGCAGCTCCTCGAGCAGGAGGGTCTGGTGGACGAAGTTGCGGGCCAGCCGGTCGGGGTCGGTCAGGAGGATCGCGTCGAACGAGGCCATGGCCGCCGCGTCGCGGAGGCGGTCGAGTCCGGGCCGCTTGAGCGCGGCCCCGCTGTAGCCGTCGTCACGAAAGACGTTCGCCTCCTGGAGGTCCCAGCCCCGGCCTCGGGCATGCTCCCGCAGCCGCCCGATCTGCTCGTCGATGGTCTGCGCCTCGGCCTGCCGCTGCGTCGAGACGCGTGCATATATCGCGATCTTCATCGGTCGTCTCCTCCGCGGTGGTGGGATGGCCCGGCTCGTCGGGCTTGGCTCGCGCCGGCCCGGGGCCGGACGGCGACCAGCCCAGGAGCAGCTGGTAGGCGCGATCCCATCGGCGCTGCCCGTCCGGGCGGGACGCGAATCGGCGGGTGGTCCGCCAGTCGTGGTGCATGGCCGCCTCCCCGAGGCGATGTGCCTCGGGGAGAAGGTACGGGACAAGCCCAGGGCCCGCCCGGATCATCTGGGCCGGCGCGGCCTCAGGGCCAGCCGGCGGGAGCGTGCCAGGCAGAATTTGTCATTTGCGATTAGACCATCGAGCGGACGCATAGTTGGATGAATCGCTTCCGCCGGCTATTGATCCGCTGGGAGAAGAAGGCGGAGAACTATGAGGCGATGCTGCATCTGGCCTGCGCATACATCACCCATCGCGCCGCACGCCTACTGGGATAGGCTCTTGGTTGTCCCGGTGACTCGCGTGGCACGATTTGCAACTTTTCCCCGCCGCGGCGAAAGAAGCCTCGAGTCCCCTGAGAGAGTCGGGCGAGCGTTGACCGCCGTGCTTCGACATCGACTCGCAGAGGCCGTTCGCGAGATTCTCGGCCGATGCCATCTGCTTGAGGAACTCCTCGCCCTTGGCTTTCGACTCAGGCAGCCGAGACGACTCGCGATACAGCTCCAGCAGTTGCAGGGCCTCGGCCGTCGGGTCGACGTTCGGATGGTCGGCGGGCGGCTTGAACCCGGTCTTCTGGATGGCCTTTAGGGCGTCCCATCGCTCGTCCACCTTGACCATCATCTCGACCAAGGCGGGGACCTCCGAACGTTCGGGCAGTTCGGCCCCCGCAGCCGTTAGCTCCTCCGCCGTGGCAACTCGGCGGACTTCGACTTCCTCACGACTCCGACCCTCCTCTCCCGGGGTCGGCTATCGCACCGCCGGTCTCAAATGCGACGGACTCGATTCCGGGGTTAAGGGCGTGTTTCGGCTGATGAGCTTGGAGTAGATCTCGTCAAAATATGCGGCGAACTCGAGGATCCTGGACCTGGCCGCATCGCCTTCGCTCCGTGCGAGAGATCGATCGAAGCATTGCAACGCACGATCGGTTCGCCCATTCAAGGCATTGGCGACGGCGAGTTTCGCAAAAGGGTCAGTGAGCCGCATGGCCTCATCCATCGGCAACAAGACGTTGAGGCTGGATGCGGCCGAGACGCGGAGGCGGGCCGGCGACTCCTTGATCGGCAGTCGGAGGATCAGCGGCTGGCTCTCGGGGGTTGATGGCTCGGTGTTCGTATCCGACAGGAGCACGCGGCGGATGATTTCGGTCGAAGGATTCGGGGCCTTTTCGACTAGCTGCTCGAAGACGGCTCTCCTCGATTGATCGAGAACTCGTATGCGAAAATGTGTCATTCGCTGCACGAGGTCGAACTCGACTCGATTCCAGACGACGATCCGGTCGATCGCCTGTTCGCCGCCGAGATCGACTTCCCACCAGGGCTCCGCTTCGCCCCCGGAGTGGGCGTAGGGATTTCCCTGATCATTGCCGGTCGTGTTGCCGTCCACGGCACGCTCGGCCACCAGGCGATCGTCGTAATTGCTGGATTGCCGAGCCGCTTTACTCGCCGCGACGTTCTGGTCGCCGTGGAACACTTGCAGTTCGGCCAGGTTGATGATTTTCATGGCACCGTCTTTGGGGTGCCTCGGGAACTGGGCGTTGTCCCCGGGCAGGTCGAGCCGAACGAATCGGCCTCGGAGGGCCTCGGAGCGGGAAGACGCCGCGCTCGCCGCCACGACCTGGCATTCATCGGGGAAGTGGGCTCCTACGGCGGTGCCCGGCTCCTGGACGCCCGTCTCGATTCGTAGCGCTCGGGCCGGCCCGGGGCCGGGGTGCCAGCGAATCGTGTGTGCACCGGTCGCCGACGGTGCCTCGACGAGGACCGATCCGTCTTCCAACTCCTTCAGCCTCGCGCCCTCCTCTGAGGTCGACTCCGATGGTTTGAGGACCGTCCATCGGCTCGCGTTCGACGATTTCCATTGCTGAAAGAGCGCTTGAGCCAGGGATTCCGCCGATTTCGGGTCGCTGGGATCTTTCGCGAGCGCCTCGTCGAAGTACGCGAGCATCTCTCGCTCGAAGTCACGAGCCGCGGTCGCGTCGCCCGCGTTCTCGAGGACTTCGATGTGCAGGATTCGGAGCTGGGCGTTTCCCGGGTCCCTCGCGATCGCGGCGGCGAATACCTCGGCCGCTACGTCCCATCGGCCGTCCCCGGCCAGGATCTTGGCTCGTTCCAGGGCGTCGGTCGCGGTGTTCAGGCGCCTCAGCATCTCAACCTTATTCCGGTAGCGGACGTCGTGCTCCGCGATCAGGGTGGACGGGAGGGGCGCTGCATTCCAGATGAAAGCCTTGAAATCGAACCCGCCGGATACGATCAGGTTCCCGTCGGGGCTGAAGCCCAGGCTGAGCACGCCCGCGACGTGCCCGCGAAGCGTGAAGAGATCCTGGCCCGTCTTCATGTCCCAAAGCTTCAAGGACCGATCGAAGCTCGCCGTCGCGAGCCGACGGCCGTCCGGGCTGAACGCCATCGCGACGACGTCGGCCGTGTGGCCGGTCAGGTTGTGGACGACCCGGCCCGTCGCCGCTTCCCGGATCAAGATCGAGCTCTTGGCGAATTCCTTGCTGCGCGAAACGACCGCGCCGTCCGAGGCGGCGAGTTGAGCGACCAGCCTCCCGTCCGGGCTCGTGACGACCTCGTCCACGCGGGCCTCCGGATCTCGGAAGCCGGGCCCTCCGAGGATGTAATCCTCCGGCAGCCGGGCGAAGCTCATCCCGGCCAGCGAGTCGTCGATATCGCCGGTGAAGGGATCCCATCCCCGAGCGACCTCGGGGCCTTCCGGCATCACCTTGGCGAGCACGCGAAGCCCGTCGGCGCGGAACGCGAACCGCGTCGTCAGCCCGGGGTGGTCGACGACGACGGGCCGGCTGGTTTTAAGGTTCCAGAATCGGATCGACCCGTCGAGGCTGCCCGTGCAGAACTCGCGACCGTCGGGCCGGAAGGCCGCCGCCTGGACGAAATCGGGGTGGCCGTGGAATGCGTCCAACAGCCGGCCGGTCGGGACGTCCCAGAGCCGAACTCCGCGGTCCTCGCTCGTGCTGACAAGGGTGCGGCCGTCGGGCCCGAAGGCGAGGCTCAGGACGAACCCACGATGCCCGAAGAGGGTCGCCGCCTCGGTGCCGGTCGCGGCGTCGCGAAGCTTGACCGTGCGGTCCCAGCCGCCGGTGGCGATCCACTTGCCGTCAGGGCTATAGGCGACGGCGTAGACCCATTTTTCGTGCCCCTTCAGGTCCTGGACCTTGCGGGCAGCTTCGATGTCCCAAACTTCGACCACGTTCGAGCCCGCGACGGCCAGCCGTTTCCCGTCGGGGTGGTACGCGACCTTGTTGACCCCGTGATGCAGGCTCGCGAAAGCCTTGATCGCCTCTCCCGAATTCACGTCCCAGATCTTCACGTGGCCCGTCTGGGTGTGGCTGTAGTATCCGTACCCCACGGCGATCGACTTGCCGTCCGGGCTGAAGGCGGCGCTCATCGAATCCAGTCCCGGATCCGTCAGGCTCCACAGCACCCGCCCCGTGTCCACGGCCCAGACGACCGTGAGGCCGTCCGAGCAGGCCGCCGCGAGCATCCTGCCGTCTGGGCTGACCGCCACGTCTCGAACGACCCCCTTGGCGCCGGCCAACGTTCTCAGCGGCCGCCCCGTGACGCTCTCGCGAATCTCGACGATCGGAGCCGTATCGGCGGGGTATCCGAATGTCGGCGAACCCGCGCCCACGGCGAGCCAGGCCCCGTCGGGGCTGTACGCCAGCGCGTTGCAACTCGCACCCGCGACGTCGACTGTCAGTCGATCGGCGTTGCAGAGCCGCTCGACGTAATTCCATTCCCAGCCTCGACGCTCGGGGGCGCAGCCGTGCAACAGGTCCTCGGCCAGGGCGACGTTGTCGTCCTGCAGTTCGCGGTAAGCCCGGCCGACGCGGTTGACGTAGTCCTCGCGGGCGAGTTGCTCGGCCTTCTCCAGGGCGATCCGCTCTTGCTCCTGCGCCCGATCTCGCGCCTTCGTCTCGCTCTCGGCCAGCGTTTGCGCGTCTCGCTCTTTTGCGCGCGCGAACGTTGCATTCCGCTCGGCGCGTGACCACAACATCGCCATGACGACGAACCCGACGACCAGCACCGCGGCGAGCGCGCCGCCCAACGCGGCGATTGCCGGATTGCGCCGCGCCCAGCGCCAGTAGCGTTCCGAGACGCCGACCCGCCGCGCCTCGAGCGGCTGGTCGTCGAGGAAGCGGCCGAGGTCTTCGGCCAGGGCGTCGGCCGAGCGATAGCGCCCGGCCGGGTCCTTGTCGATCGCCTTCAGGACGATCGTCTCCAGGTCGCGGGGGATTCTGGGGTCGAGCGACCGGGGCCGGGGCGGCTCCTCGTTCTGGATGCGCTCGATGAGCTCGAGCCGATCGGTCGCCTGGTGGGCCGGGCGCAAGGTCAGCAGCTCGTAGAGGGTCAGCCCCAGGGCGTAGACGTCGGCGCGGCCGTCGCCCTCGCCGCGGAACCTTTCGGGGGCCATGTAGCGGAGCGTGCCCAGGATATCGCCGGTGGCCGTCAGGCCGTCGTCGTCGGCCTTGGCCAGCCCGAAGTCGGCGATCCAGACGACTCCCGCGGTGTCGAGGAGCAGGTTGGACGGCTTGACGTCGCGGTGGACGATGCCGCGGGCGTGGGCGTATGCGAGCCCCTGCGCCGTCTGGCGGCCGATCTGGGCCACGCTCCGGAAGTACGGAGTCCGGCGGCCGGATGAGTCGACCGACGAGACCGCCGCTCCGCCCGGGAGGACCGCCGACCCCGTCGATGCGGCCGGCGGTGCGACCTCGGCCGGCGGCCGGTCGACGGCCAGCGACTCGAGTCCCGCCCAGGTCGCTTCCGCGCGGAAGGAACCGGGACCGGCGGCTTCTGCGAACGATCCGGCGGCCTCCATCGATTGGGCCCCCAATCGGCCCTTCCACAGCGATTGGGCCACCTGTCCGAACTCTCGATCCCGAGGGACCGCCGCGGCGACGCTCGCGGCCTCCGTCCCCTCGACGGCCGCCCCGGCCGCCGGCCCGTCGTCGCCCGCGCGCAGCCGGGCCAGCTCGTCGATGACGTGGTCGAGCCCCTGGCCCTGGATGAACTGCATGGCATAGAAGGCGATCTCGCCTTCGCGGCCTACCTCGAAGACCGGCACGATGTTCGTGTGGTGTAGCCTGGCCGCGGCCTTGGCCTCGCGGCGGAACCGTTCCAGGGCCTTGGGGTCGCGCGCGATGTGATGAGGCAGGACCTTCAGGGCGACCCGGCGGCCCAAGCTGACTTGCTCGGCCTCGTAGACCACCCCCATCCCGCCGCGGCCGATCTCCCGGACGATGCGGTAGTCGCTGAGCTGCATCGGCCCGACGCGCCGGGGCGGCGGGTCGGCCGAGGGAACGCGATCGATGGACAGGTCCTGCTCGATCCTCACCAAGGCCGGCAGCAGCTCGCGGATCTGCTCGGCTAGCTCGGGGTGCAGGGCGGCGAGCCCTTCGACGCTCGGCCGCTCGCCGGCGCGGTAGCGGGCGAGGAACGACTCGGCCAGGACTTCGAAGGGGTCTCGATCGTTTCCCGGATTCGTCACGGCCCGTCCTCCGAGCCCGCGCCGGGGAGCCCGGCCAGGATTTCCTTCAGTCGCGTCAGCGCCCGCGTGTAACGCTTGCTGGCCGCCGAGCTCTCCAGCCCGAGGGCCGCGGCGACGTCGCCGTTCGTCATCTGCTCGTAGTGGCGGAGGACCAAGATCTCGCGGTCGAGCGGGTCCATGCGATTGAGGGCCTCCTGGAGCCGGACCTTGCGCTCGGCTTTCTGCGCCGCCTGGCTGGGGCTGGTCAGCTTGCCCAGGAGCCGGGCCGCCAGGAGACCGGTGCTGGCCCCTGGCATCGCGCTTCGGTAGATCGACACCTCGCGACCGACGTCGCGTCCGGGCGCGCCGAGGTGCCGCCGATGTTGCTCCTGGACCCGCTGGCCGACCAGGAACCGGAGCCAGATGTAGAACGGGACGGACGGATCCCGGATGAACTCCTCGAGCCGTCGCATCGCGTCGAGGTAGCCCTCCTGGATCACGTCCGAGGCGTCGATGCGGCCCCGGAGCCGGGGATCCAGCCTCAGCGCCACCATCCGGCGCAGCCGGGATCGATAGCGATCGAGCAGTTCGACGATGGCTTCACGGTCGCCCGCCGCGGCGCGGGCGACCAGCTCGGGGATCTGTCCTGGGGGCGGCGACATATCATTCACGATACTGATTCGTACTGCGAGTTCCAGCCGTTGGCGACAGATCACCTCGCCGATCCTCGCCCGGCCCCGCCCGATCGGCTCGATCCGGTACCGACGGCTCCCCGATATTTCCGAATCCTGTCCTCGATCGTTGTCGACTCGCAGTACTGATGGCATGTCCGACGAGGGGACGGGACGGCCGGGGGCCATCGCCAGGGTCGGGATCGCAAGAGTCGCGTCGACGCGACGTGGGATCGCTCTGCGCGCCGTCGCCCCTCGAATTCGAAGACGACTGAGCATCCCAGAAATGCGCCAGCCCGGACCCACGAGGAGACTCATCATGACGACGGCCGTCGCCCCATCCGGACCGGAATTGGAACTGGCCCCCGCCGAAGCGGACGCCCCGCCGGCCTTGCGTGCCGTCCACACGCCCGGCTTCCCCGACCTGCTGCGACGGATCGGCTCGTCCTTGCTCGTCACCACGTACCAGGCCGGCAAGCTCGTGATGGTCCGCGGCGAGGGGGATCGCCTCAACACCCACTTCCGGACCTTCCCGGCGCCGATGGGCATGGCCCTCGACGGCGACCGCCTGGCCGTCGGCACGAGCATGCAGGTCTGGGAGTTCGTGAACGTCCCCGCGGTCGCCGCCAAGCTCGACCAGCCCGGGCGTCACGACGCCTGCTACCTGCCCCGCTCCTGCCACGTCACCGGCAACATCCAGGTCCACGAGATGGCCTGGGGCGCCGGTCGCGAGCTGTGGGTGGTGAACACGAGGTTCTCGTGCCTCTGCACTATCGACCCGTCGGCCAGCTTCACGCCCCGCTGGCGACCGCCGTTCGTCACGGCGCTGGAGCCCACCGACCGCTGCCACCTGAACGGCCTGGCGATGGTCGACGGCCGCCCGAAGTACGTCACGGCGCTGGGCGAGGCCGACGCGCCGGCCGGCTGGCGCGCGAACAAGGCGCGGGGCGGCGTCGTCCTGGACGTCGACTCGGGCGAGGTAATCACGCGGGGGCTGTCGATGCCCCACTCGCCGCGATGGCACGGAGGCCGGCTCTGGGTCTGCGAGTCAGGCGCGGGGACGCTCGGGTTCGTCGACCCGAACACGGGGAAGTACGAGCCGATCGCCCAGATCCCGGGCTTCACGCGCGGCCTGGAGTTCGCCGGGAACCTCGCCTTCGTCGGCCTCTCGCAGGTGCGCGAGAGCGCCGTGTTCAGCGGTCTCCCTATCACCGAACGGTTAGCGGCCGAGGAGCGGACCTGCGGAGTGTGCGTGATCGACGTCGCGACGGGTCAAGCGGTCGCCCTGCTGCGGTTCGACACCGGCGTCCACGAGGTGTTCGCCGTGGCGGTGCTGCCCGGCCAGCGCTATCCCGACCTGATCAACGACGACCCGAAGCTGCTGGAGAACTCATTCACGGTTCCGGATTCGGCGCTGGTCGACGCTCCGGTGTCGTTGCGGGGCGCGGCTGTTACGACGCGGTAACGTCCGCGCCCCAATCGATCCTCGATCTTGTCTCCCCGATGTGACCGCCCCGAGAACCTTCAACCGGAGGATGAAAGCGCGATGACTCGACCGAGCGCGAACGGACGGAAGCGAGACCGCGGTCGATTGCGGCCGACCTTGACGGCCCTGGAAGACCGCAAGCTGCTCTCGACGTTCACCGTCACCAACACCCTCGACGACGGCAGCGACGGCAGCCTGCGGTGGGCGATCGGCCAGGCGAATGCGAACTCTGGGCCGGACACGATCGACTTCTCCAACCTGTTCGACACGCCGCAGACCATCCCCCTGGGCGGCACCGAGCTCAGCCTGGCCGACACGACCGGCGCCACGAGGATCGACGGCCCGGCACCGGGCGTGACGATCGACGGCGGCTGGATGAGCGGGGTCTTCCGGATCGAGCCTTCGGCCGCGGCCTCCCTGTCGAATCTGAGGATCACCGGGGGGATGAATATCGGCGGCGCCGGCGTGCTGAACGCCGGCACGCTCACGATGACCGACTGCACCATCAGCGGCAACCAATCCACCTTCTGGGGAGGTGCCGGCCTGTCCAACGCCGGCACGGCCACTCTGATGGGATGCACCATCAGTGACAACAGCGCCTATGCCTTCATCTATGGCGGAGGGGGCGTCTACAATAATTTCGGCAGTACGCTCTCGCTGACCAACTGCACCGTCAGCGGCAACAGCGTGACCGGTCGACGTCAGGGCACCGGCACCGGCCTCTACTCCCTGTACGGCGGCACGCTCTCGCTGACCAATTGCACCGTCAGCGGCAACGCCGATAGCGGCGTGGTCATCCGAGGCAGCACGACCACGGCGGTCAACACGATCATCGCCGGCAATGGCTACGATTCGACCGACCTGGTCGGGCCGCTCACCCCGGCGAGCACCAACAACCTGATCGCCGTCGACGCCCGCCTCGCCCCGTTGGGCGACTACGGCGGGCCGACGCGGACGATGCCCCTGCTCCCCGGCAGCCCGGCCATCGACGCCGGCACCACCGCAGGCGCCCCGGCGACCGACCAGCGCGGCGTCGCCCGCGTCGGCGGCGTCGACGTCGGCGCCTTCGAGAGCCGCGGCTTCACGATCGTTGCGACGTCCGGGGGCGGCCAGACGTCGGGCGGTGCCTTCGCCGCGCCGCTGGTCGCGACGGTCGCGGCCAACGACCCGACCGAGCCGGTCGCCGGCGGCCTGGTGACCTTCTCCTCGCCGACGCCCGGGCCGGGCGCGATCTTCTCGGGCAATCCGGCGACGATCGGTGTCGACGGCACGGCGAGCGCCACCGCGTCGTCCAATTTCATCGGCGGGAGCTACTTCGTCACGGCCGTGGCCGCCGGGGTGTCGGGGACGGCATCTTTCGAGCTCACGAACGATGGATTGGTGTCCATCAAAGTCGTGGCCAGCGTCGCGGATCCGACTTTAGCCCTGGGCGTGTCGGGCCGGTTCTCGGCCGTCGGCGTCTTCGCCGACGGATCGACCGTCGACCTTACGAATTCGGTGACCTGGGCCTCGGCGGACGTGTCGGTGGCCGCGATCGGCGCCGACGGGTTGGCTACGGCCCTGGCCGTCGGCAGCACGGGGATCACGGCCTCCTTCGTCGGCATCACCAGCCCGGCCGACGTCCTGAGCGTGATCGCGCCCAGCTACGTGGTCGACACGGCCGACGACTCGTTCGGCTTCTACGACGGGACGACCAGCCTCCGCGAGGCGCTCGCCGGCGCCAACGCGGCCGCGGGCGGCCAGGCGATCACCTTCGACGCGGCGGCGTTCGCCACAGCCCGGACGATCGTCCTGGCCCTCGGCCGGCTCGAGTTCTCGGACGCGAGCGGTGCGACGACGATCGCCGGCCCGGCCGCGGGCCTGACGATCGACGCCGCCGGCGCGGGCCGGGTCTTCCAGGTCGACGAGTCGGCCGGGGCGTACCTGGACGGGCTGACGATCACCGGCGGCCGCGAGGCCGCGGGCGGCGGCGTGCTCAACCTGGGCGCGCTGACGATGGTCGACTGCACGATCAGCGGCAACTCGACGTTCAACGGGTCCGGGGGTGGATTGCTGAACGCCTCGGGCGCGGCCACCCTGATCGGCTGCACGATCACCGGCAACAACGCCGCCGTGTATTTCATGTACGGCTACGGCGGCGGCGGCGTGATGAATCAGAACGGCACGCTCTCGCTGACCAACTGCACCATCGCCGGCAACTCGGTATCCGGCTTCGGAGGCAGCGGCGGCGGCCTCAATTCGCTCAACGGGACGGCCACCCTGATCAACTGCACCGTCGCCGGCAATTTCTCGGGCGGCGTCGTTATCAACGATGCCACGGCCACGGCCGTCAACACAATTATTGCCGGCAATGACTATAACCTCTCCGGCTCGCTCGACCCCGCGAGCACCAACAACCTGATCGCCGTCGACGCCCGCCTCGCCCCGTTGGGCGACTACGGCGGGCCGACGCGGACGATGCCCCTGCTCCCCGGCAGCCCGGCCATCGACGCCGGCACCACCGCAGGCGCCCCGGCGACCGACCAGCGCGGCGTCGCCCGCGTCGGCGGCGTCGACGTCGGCGCCTTCGAGAGCCGCGGCTTCACGATCGTTGCGACGTCCGGGGGCGGCCAGACGTCGGGCGGTGCCTTCGCCGCGCCGCTGGTCGCGACGGTCGCGGCCAACGACCCGACCGAGCCGGTCGCCGGCGGCCTGGTGACCTTCTCCTCGCCGACGCCCGGGCCGGGCGCGATCTTCTCGGGCAATCCGGCGACGATCGGTGTCGACGGCACGGCGAGCGCCACCGCGTCGTCCAATTTCATCGGCGGGAGCTACTTCGTCACGGCCGTGGCCGCCGGGGTGTCGGGGACGGCATCTTTCGAGCTCACGAACGATGGATTGGTGTCCATCAAAGTCGTGGCCAGCGTCGCGGATCCGACTTTAGCCCTGGGCGTGTCGGGCCGGTTCTCGGCCGTCGGCGTCTTCGCCGACGGATCGACCGTCGACCTTACGAATTCGGTGACCTGGGCCTCGGCGGACGTGTCGGTGGCCGCGATCGGCGCCGACGGGTTGGCTACGGCCCTGGCCGTCGGCAGCACGGGGATCACGGCCTCCTTCGTCGGCATCACCAGCCCGGCCGACGTCCTGAGCGTGATCGCGCCCAGCTACGTGGTCGACACGGCCGACGACTCGTTCGGCTTCTACGACGGGACGACCAGCCTCCGCGAGGCGCTCGCCGGCGCCAACGCGGCCGCGGGCGGCCAGGCGATCACCTTCGACGCGGCGGCGTTCGCCACAGCCCGGACGATCGTCCTGGCCCTCGGCCGGCTCGAGTTCTCGGACGCGAGCGGTGCGACGACGATCGCCGGCCCGGCCGCGGGCCTGACGATCGACGCCGCCGGCGCGGGCCGGGTCTTCCAGGTCGACGAGTCGGCCGGGGCGTACCTGGACGGGCTGACGATCACCGGCGGCCGCGAGGCCGCGGGCGGCGGCGTGCTCAACCTGGGCGCGCTGACGATGGTCGACTGCACGATCAGCGGCAACTCGACGTTCAACGGGTCCGGGGGTGGATTGCTGAACGCCTCGGGCGCGGCCACCCTGATCGGCTGCACGATCACCGGCAACGACTCCACCGTGTACTCCTACGGCGTAGGCGGCGGTGGCGTGATGAACTACCGCGGGACGCTGGCGATGACCGACTGCACCATATCCGGCAACTCGGCCTCGGGCTGGGCATGGGGCGGCGGCCTCACCTCGCTCTACGGAACCGCGACCCTCACCGACTGCGTCGTCAACGACAACTCGGGAGACGGCGTGGTGATCATCGCGGACGCCTCCGGCTCCGACGGATCGGCCGCCCTGACCGACTGCACGATCAGCGGGAATTCTGGCCGGGGATTGTCGAACTCCAGCGGCACGGTCGCGGCCGTCGGCGTCACGATCAACGGCAACGGCGGATCCGGGTTGTCGAACGACAGCGGCAAGGTCACGGCGATCGACTGCACGATCAGCGGGAATTCCGGCGGCGTGCTCACCAGCGGCTTCTACGGCGGCTACTTCGGCACGACGACCCTCACGGGCTGCCTCATCAGCGGCAACGCGTCGTCGAGCAGCGGTGGCGGCGTGGCGACCTCGGCCTACGGCACGACCAACCTGACCAATTGCACCGTCGCCGGCAACGCGTCGTCGAGCAGCGGCGGCGGCCTGTGTACGACGGGCGCATCCGCGGTGACGAATCTGACCGACTGCACTGTCAGCGGCAACACCGCGTCGAGCAGCGGCGGCGGCATCGCCACCACGGCCCGCGGCACGACCAATCTGACCAATTGCACCGTCGCCGGCAACGCGGCGTCGTTCAACGGCGGAGGCGTGGTCACGGTGGGCGTGTCCGCCGTGACGAATCTGACCGACTGCACCGTCAGCGGCAACGTCGCCGGCAACGGCGGCGGCGGCCTGGCGACCGCGTCCCGCGGCGCGATCCTGGCCGTCAACACCACCATCGCCGGCAACGCCGCCGCCACCTTCGGCGGCGGCGCCTGGAGCAGCGGTGCCCTCCCGACGCTCCGCCTCATCAACTGCACCGTCAGCGGCAACAGCGCCGGCGCCTCCGGGGGCGGATTGTACTCGACGTTCTCCGGCGTGGCCGGCACGATGGCGCTGACCAACACGATCGTCGCGGGCAACACGGGGCCGGACGGAGCCCCCTCCGACATCAAGGGGAACGCGCCCGTTTCGGGCGTCAACAACCTGATCGGCGTCGGCGGCTCGGGCGGGTTGATCGACGGAATCGACGGCAACCTCGTCGACGTGGCCATGGCCCTGCTCGCCCCGCTCGGCGACTACGGCGGGCCGACGCAGACCATGCCCCTGCTCCCCGGCGGCCCGGGGCTCGACGCCGGGACTTCTACGGGCGCCCCGACGACCGATCAGCGCGGCCTGGGCCGGGTCGGCGGCGTGGACATCGGAGCCTTCGAAAGCCAGGGCTTCAAGATCGCGCCCATCGCCGGTGCCACACCTCAGACGTCCCTCGTCGATACGCCCTTCGGCAACCCGCTGGCCGTCTCCGTGACGGCGCTCAACTCCGTCGAGCCGGTCGACGGCGGCATGATCCGCTTCCTCAACGTGAGCAATGGACATGGCAGGAACGCCGTAACGCTCTCGTCCGAGTTCGCCGTCGTCGCGGACGGTCGGGCTTCCGTGACCGCCACGGCGGGCGACAGCGCCGGCCCTGCCACCGTCCGGGCCTTCCCCGGCGGCGAGAATGGTTCGGCGAGGTTCGACCTGACGATCGTGGCGGACATGGTCGCCGGCGTCAGCGTCGGCTGGGGCACGCAGACGGCCGGCCTGGTCACCGCACCGGACGGCGTCCAGCTCCTGCCTGTAGGCCGCAAAAGCACGATCGACTGGGCGGGCATCAAGTCGATCTCGGTGACGATCGCCGGAGGCGGCTCGGTCTCGGCGTCCGACGTGGTGGTCAAGGGCGTCAACGTCGCGGATTACGGCCCGGTCACGGTGATCGATCTGGGCGGCGGGACCTTCCTCGTCACCCTGGCCAGGCCGATCAACGAGGCCGACCGGGTCACCATCACGATCTCCAACCCGACGATCGGGACGTACACCCGCAGGCTCGACGTCCTGCCCGGCGACATCAACGACGACGGCACCGTGAATGCGGCCGACGTCAACTTCATGAAGTCCTACCTGGCCGGGCAGCCCAACGTCCTCGGCGGGATCGACCCCGTCTTCTTCGACCTGAACGGCGACGGGATCGTGACGTCGGCCGACTACCTGGTCCTGACGAAGGCCATCGGCAAGAAGAAGACCAAGCTGCCCTGAGGCATCCCGAGGTCGACCTCCAGGCCACCCGCGACCGCAGGGCGGTCTGTTACCCTTTCATCTCCAGGACACCGACCGAGAATCATCATGATTACGACCCTCCGCAAGCGTTTCTCGCTAACTTCGACCGTCCGGATCACCGGCCGAGCGCTGGTCGTGGCTCTCGCCTGCCTGACGGCGGCGGGCTCCTCCGACGCTCGGGCCGGCTTGACGATCGAGATCCAGAACTTCACGACCCTGGCCGACGACACAGGCTCGTTCGACGTCATCCTCGTCAACGATGGCCCGACGTCCTATAGCGTCGGCTCCGACGTGGTGGAGGTCGCGATCCTCGGCGCGACCGGAGCCAAATTCACCGACGCGACCACCGCCACCGGCATGACGTACATCTACGCGACGTCGTTCGCCGATTTCCTCGGCATCCCCCTGTACGCCGGCCTCGCTGACCGGGATCTGACGGTCGTCGATTCGGAGTTCGACGTCCCGTTCTATCGGGTCGTGGGGTTCGGCGAGAGCTACGGCCTCGCGCACGTCACCTTCCAGGACGACCCACTTTCGCGCCTCTCGGCCGGCATGATCCAGGTGGTCGCCGAAGGGACGTCGATCTCCGACGAGTCCGGCGAAATCATCTACCCCGCCCAGGCCGTCCCCGAGCCTGCTTCGCTTTGCGCGTTCGCACTCGGCGTCGCCGCGATCGCCGCCGCTTCGACCAAGCGGCGATTGGCCCACACGCTTCCTTGATTTGTCGATGAGGTTCGGGGTCGTTTCGGCGGCCCCGAGCCAACAAGCTGCTATCCCGACAAGCTTTCAGGCAACACCGCTTTCGCCCAGGCGCTTCATTGCACGTTCCCGCTGTCTGATTTCTCTGCCGGTCGAACGGCGGTCGGTGTCGTATGATCGACCTGATGAACGAGGTGACCCGCATCCTCTCGAATATCGAATCGGGCGAGCCCGCGGCGAGCGAGAAGCTCCTGCCTCTCGTCTACGACGAGCTGCGCAGGCTCGCGGCCGCCAGGATGGTCGGCGAGCGGGCGGACCACTCGCTCGACGCCACGGCGTTGGTGCACGAGGCCTACCTGCGCCTGGGCGGCGACCAGAAGTTCGAAGGGAGGGCGCACTTCTTCGCTGCCGCCGCCGAGGCGATGCGACGGGTCCTCGTCGACCACAGTCGCAACCGAGCCCGCCTGAAGCGAGGGGGCGGGAAGAAGCGGATCGATCTCGACCGGCTCATGGAGCCCGCCTCGGCGACGAACGAGGAACTCCTCGCGCTCGACGAAGCCCTCGGCGACCTCGCCCGCCAGTATCCGGAGGCCGCCGAACTCGTGAAGCTGCGGTTCTTCGCCGGCATGACCATGAACGAAGCGGCCGAGGCGCTGCAGCTCTCGCCCAGGACGGCCAACCGGCAATGGGCGTTCGCGCGCGCCTGGCTGGCGGCGTCGCTCACCCGCGAGTGATCCGAAAATTCATCCAGATCGCGCGGCATGTTTTCCGCCCGGACGGAGCATTGGATGCGCTTGAGACGCATCGTCCTCCATCCGTTGGAGAGCTTGCCGCCATGTTCCACCTCCTTCGCCGGCGCCATCACGCCGCGATCGCCCGCCTGGCCCTCCTCGCGTCATCCTGCCTCGCGGTCGCGACTTCCGCCGATGCGGACGTCCTCTATGAGACCGGATTCGAGGCCCCGACCTTCACCGCCGGAGCGCCGATCGACGGCCAGGGCGGTTTCCACACCGATTTCTTCCCGAACGCCTCGACCGTCAGCACGGCGTTCCCGGCCGGCGGGAGCCAGGCGCTCCGGATCGACGCCGCCTCGCTGCTGGAGATCGATCCGTCGATCCCGATCTCTCAGAACTACAATTGGGTCGACCTCGGCGACCCGGTGGCGGGCGGGGCCCGAGTCTTGCGCGTCGAGGCGGACGTCGCCGTCTTCGCATCCGGGCCCGGCGAGGTCCAGGTCGGCCTCCAGGCGTACGACCGGGACTTCAACGGCATCGCCGGGATCACCATCACCACCGACGACGAGGGGACCGGGCCGAAGCTCGCCTATTACACCGACCCCGCGAACCCCGAATTGATCGCATTCACCTCCTTCGGCGAATACGTTCATCTCGGCATGACCCTGGACTATACGCTGCGAACGGCGTCATTCGACCTGAACGGAGTGACGCTCGGGACGGCGGCGTTCGCCCCGGGAGTCGGCAATGTGAGCGACTTCGATATTTACATGCAACGCATAGACTGGTCGACTCCGACCGGGACCGTGGCGTACTTCGACAACTACGCGGTGACCGCCGTCCCGGAGCCCGCCAGCCTCGGGCTGCTTGCGGGCGGGCTTGGGGTCCTCGCCGTGCGGGCCCGACGGCGGAACGCGCGTTGATCTCCGATCCGTTGGCCGGCGGCGGGTCCGCCACCCGTCGTCGGAAGTCATACGCAGGCGTGAAATCGCGAAAAATGCAGGACATTGTGACTCGACTCCCATCCCCGAGGTGACTCGATGCCGAGCCCCGACCCGCAGTTGATGACCGTCTTCTCGGACGCGCTGGAGCGGAACGACCCGGCCGCCCGCGCCGCCTATCTCGACGAGGCCTGCCGGGGGAACGCGGGGCTTCGCCGTCTGGTCGAGGAGATGCTGGCCGCCCACGACGGCGCCGGCCGGTTCCTGGAACCCGGCCCTCCCGCAACGGCGGAATCCTCCTCGATCGCAAACCTCCCCGTCACCGAGCGCGCCGCCCCCGAAAGCCCGGCCCGCGCGGGAACCGCCACGGAAGCCCATGATCGCGACGGCTCGAGCACGAAAGCGGCGTCCCTGCAGTTCTCCGCCGAGTCGGCGGGGACGGTCGTCGCCGGCCGGTACAAACTGCTCCAGCAGATCGGCGAAGGGGGCATGGGCACGGTCTGGATGGCCGACCAGACCGATCCCGTCAGGCGCCGGGTCGCGGTCAAGCTGATCCGCGTGCATCAGGGGAATTCGCGGACGATCCTGTCGCGGTTCGAGGCCGAGCGGCAGGCCATCGCTCTGATGGACCACCCCCACATCGCCAAGCTCCTCGACGCCGGCACGACGGCCGACGGCTCGCCGTTCTTCGTCATGGAGCTGGTCAAAGGCGTCCCGCTCAACGAGTATTGCGACGCCCACCACCTGAGCATCCGCGATCGGCTTGCGCTCTTCGTGCAGATCTGCTCGGCCGTGCAGCACGCGCATCAGAAGGGCATCATCCACCGCGACCTGAAACCGACGAACATCCTCGTCGAGGATCACGACGGCAAGCCGATGCCCAGGGTGATCGACTTCGGCCTGGCCAAGGCGACCTCGGGGCTGCAACTGAGCGAGAACACGCTGTTCACGGCCTTCGGAAGCGTCATGGGAACGCCGCTGTACATGGCGCCCGAGCAGGCGGCATTCAACGCCGTGGACGTCGACACCCGGGCCGACGTCTACGCCCTCGGCGTGATCCTGTATGAGCTGCTGACGGGCACGACGCCGATCACGCGGGAGTCGATGAAGAAGGCCGCGCTCGACGAGATGCTCAGGTTGATCCGCGAGCAGGACGCGCCGACGCCGTCGAGCCGGCTGAGCACGGTCGACTCGGCCCCCAGCATCGCCGCCAACCGGAGGACGGAGCCGCAAAAACTGGGCCGGTTCGTGAAGGGGGAGCTCGACTGGATTGTGCTGAAAGCCCTCAGCAAGGAACGCGACCGCCGTTACGAAACCGCGACCGGGTTCGGGAGGGATGTCGAGCGTTTCCTGAATAACGAGGCCGTCGCCGCCGGCCCGCCGAGCGCGAGCTATCGGCTGCGGAAGTTCGTGAAGCGGAATCGCGGCCAGGTCCTCGCGGCGAGCCTGGTGCTGCTCGCGCTGCTGGCGGGCATCGCCGGGACGACCTTGGGGCTGGTGGAAGCCCGGCGATCGGCCGACGCGGAGCGCAAGGCCAAGCGCGACGCGGAAGAGAAGAGCGTCCTGGCCGAGTCGAACGAGAAGAAGGCCCTGGCCGCCGCCGAGGAGGAGAAGAAGGCGAAAGAGTCGGTCGAGTCGGTGCTGGGCTTCGTGGAGGGCAAGATCTTCGCGGCCGCTCGCCCCAAGGGCCAGGAGGGGGGCCTGGGCTACGACGTCAAGCTGGTCGACGCCATCACGGCTTCCCTGCCGTCGATCGATGGAGACTTCCGCGGCCGACCGCTGATCGAAGCCCGGCTCCGCCGGACGATCGGAAATTCCTTCTTCTTCCTGAGCCTTTTCGATCGGGCACTCGAGCAGCACGAGGCCGACTACAAGATCCGTCGCCGCGAACTCGGCCCCGACCATATCGACACGCTCAAGAGCCTGATGAACGTGGCCACCAACTACTGGCTCGTCGGCCGACGCGCCGAGGGCATCAATCGCATGGAAGAGGCAGTGAGGCTCATGAAGGCCGGGCAGGGCCCGGATTACGAGCTCGCCATCTGGTCCATGGGCAACCTGGCGGGCATGTACTTGGAGGCCGGCCGGCACGCCGAAGCCATCGAAACGCAGCAAGAGGTCGTCGCCAGGCAAACGTCCAAGGTCGGTCCCGAGCACTACGACACGACGTTCGCCAAGCTCAACCTGGCCCGCATGTACGACGAGATGGGCCACCACGCCGAGGCGCTCAAGCTCTTCGAGGAGGCGCTGCCCAGGGAGGAAGCCGCGCTGGGCCGCGATCATCCCGACACCCTTGCCAGCACGACCGATCTGGCCAAGATCTACAACGAACTCGGCCGGCACGCCGAGTCGCTCTCGCTCTTCGAAAAGACGCTGCCCCTTTTGAAGGACAAGTTCGGCCCCGATCACCGTAGTACCCTGGCCGCCAACAGCGTCCTGGCCGACGTCTACTCGGCCTTGGGCCGGGAAGCGGACGCCCTCCGCCTGCTGGAAGAGACGCTGGCTCGAGGGAAGGCCCAGTTCGGTCCGGACCACGTCTATACGCTCGAGAGCATGACGTCCCTGGCCCGCGTCCATATGGCCGCGGGCCGCGGCGATCGCGCGAAGGCGCTCCTCGAGGAGTGCTCCGCGGCGAGCCGCAAGGAGCCGGCGAGCTCATGGAAGGTCGCGGCGCTCCAGGCGTGGTTCGGTCTCGACGACGACTTCGCCGAGACCCGGACGCGCATCCTCGAGTTCGCCCGGGGGACCAACGACGCAACGACGGCGCTCCGCGCCGCACAGGTCGGCGCTTTGCGGCCGTCGGACGACCAGGCCGTCCAGCGCGAGACGCTGGATCTGGGACGGAAGGCGGTCGAGCTCCACAAGGGGGAGAGACAACTCCTGGCCCTGGGCATGGCCGAGTACCGCATTGGCCGCTTCGCCGAGGCCGAGAAAACCTTCCAGTCAGCCGCCACCCCTTGGCGGGATATCACCGCGGCGGACACGGCGGACTTCTATCGGGCGATGTGCCTCTTCCGGCTCGGCCGAAAAGAGGAGGCCAGGGACCTTGCGACCAGGACCGCCGGGCGGATGAAGCCGCTCCCGAAAGTCGGGCAAGGCCCGGGCTCGGGCAACAGCGGCGATTCAGGCAACCTCATCCTGTGGCTGGCCTACAAGGAAGCGAAGATGACGATCGACCTCGAAGAGCCCCCGCCGCGTCGGTGAAATCCGACGGCGACCGGATGACCATCGGCCGGAAGCCGGAGGCTTCGGCAGTCGGAGCCTTGATCCATGAAGAGAACCAGGTTCACCGCCGGGTAGATCGTCTTCGCACGGACGACCGCTCGTGCCACAAGTTGCCCGAGGCCGAGGCGGCAATTCCGGGTGGCACCGCCCGCGGCACGGGCCAAGGCGGAAGGCGAGGCCTCCGACGAGGTAAGTCCGGCCGTGGAGCCGCCAGCGCCAGGGAGTCAGCGGGGCCGACGCGGCGAGCGGGCGGATCGAAGGGTCGGCCCGCAGGGCCGCCAGCAGCTGCCGGGGATGCGCCCCGCGGAAGTGGTTCCCCGCCCGGCCCAGCTCCCGGAGCAGGCCGGCGAGGTCGCCCTCGGGCGTCTCGTGCCACCCCGCGAACGTATCCGACGAGACGACCTCGGCGACGAGCGTCGCCTCGCCCCCGGGCGAGGCCAGGCTCGTCGATGCGACGCACCGCCTCGACCTTGAACTCGCGCGTGAACGTCCTTCGGGTCTTCGCCATCGGGGGGCCTCCGCAGGTCGAGCTTACGTTCCTACCTAGGCGCTCGCCATCCGTGGGGAAGTCCATATGGACGCTCCACGCTCGATACGGCGCATTTCGGCGTAGGAGTCGCGGCCGAGGCCGTCGTTCAGCGGGAGGAGCTCGACGAAGCGGCTCCAGCCCAGCTCACGGGTCAAGGCGGCGACGACCTCGCGGTCCGGGAGCGGCCCAACCCCTCGTTCATCCTCCGTCCTCTCGTCGGCCGATCATTCGGCCTGTCGAGGCGTCTCTTGTTCGGGATCCCACATCTCGCGGTAGGCCCGGATGTATTCGAAGGTCGCCGTCGGGTCGATCGCGAAATAGCGGCGACAGAGCTTCCTGTAGAGCGACGACGCCCGCGGGTCGAAGCAGAAGTCCAGCAGGCCGTCCAGCGTACGCTCGACCTCGCTGATTCCGGGGGATGGGTCCAGGATGATCGACTCGACCAGGGGCTCGTACTCTTCCACCGCCCGGCGAGCCAGCGACGACATGGACCTCGCCAGATCGTCCATCGACCGCCCCGGGGGATTCACGACCCCTCCTTGAGCGTCCGCTCCACTTCCTCCTGCAACTCCTCGCGTCGAGGCAGGTGGAGCTGGTATTTCGACACGAAGAGCTGGTTGTCCATCCCCGCCAGGGCGTATTCCGCCAGGGCGTGGTCCTTCTGCGTGCAGAGGAGGATGCCGATCGGCGGGCCGTCGCCCTCACCCCTCACGTTCTTCGCGTACCAGCTCACGTAGGTGTTGAGCTGGCCGATGTTCTCGTGGTTGAATTCTTGGAGCTTGAGCTCGATGAGCACGTGGCACTTCAGGATGCGATGGTAGAACACGAGGTCGATGAAATAGTGCACGTCGCCGATGAGGATGCGTTTCTGGCGGGCCTCGAAGCAGAATCCGTGGCCGAGCTCGAGCAGGAACTCCTGCAGCCTGTCCAGGAGCTGATCCTCGAGATGAGATTCGCTCATCACTTCCCTCGGCCTGAGGCCGAGGAATTCGAAGATGTAAGGATCGCGAACCGTCAGGCCGGGCGTCGCCCGCTCCGCGGAGGCGTGGGCGAGCCCCGACAGCTTCGCCCGGTCGTGCGACAGCCCGGAGCGCTCGAAGTAGAGCGAAGCGATCTGCCTCTTCAACTCGCGTACAGACCAGTTGCCCCGGATGCACTCCGCCTCGTAGAAGGAACGTTTGGTTGCTTCACCTATCGCCAGCAGCTCGACGATGTGCGTGAACGACAGGCTGGAGATCAACGCCTTCCCGTCCGGGCCGGATTCGGGAGTCGCCGACTCCCGGATCATGGCGGTCGGCCCGGCCGTCTGGGAGATCACGCGCTCCGCCAATTCGGGAGGCAGCGACTCCCGGATCCGAGGATACGTCTCGTAGAACTTCCGGTAGCGTCGAAGTTCTCGCTCCTCGGCCCGGCTGACGCCGGCCCCGACCAGGCGGGCCGATAGATTCGCGAGGAGTTTCTCGCCGTACCGCGCGCGATCCGCGCCTTGCATCTCGTACTCGGCGATGTAGAGGCCGATGAGCCAGTTGCGGAGCGTGAGGCTGATGTTGACGGCGCGCCCGGCCTGGACGCCGAGATCGTGGTCGACGTCGCTGATCGACAGGACGAGGCCCTCGAAGGTCAAGCCGGCGGCTTGGGGCGCGGCGGGCTTCCTGGCCTTGCTCATGCCCCGTCCCCCATTTCCGGGATGCGGGAGGCGTGCCGCCGGAGACGCGGGGGCTGCGGGTCGGGGCTGCTGCTCGTCATGGCCATTCGTGAAGCTTACCGCAGGTGCCGTCCATGATCCAATCGAGGACTCCCCTCGCAGCCTCGCTCGGGGTTTATGGCGGAAGGCAACCGGTTTTATCTTCCGCCATCAACCGGCGAAATCACGGGCGGGGGGCCGACGATTTCTCGCCTCAGGACTGACCAGCGTGGAGGTTTCGCTTGGCCGGCGACCCCGGCCGTGCTATGACGACGCGATGAGGGCATTCGTCGGCGAAATCGATCACACCGGGCTCCGCCGGTTCATCCCCGAGGACCAGGTCGCTCGGAACGAGCTGCATCGCCTGACGCGTCGTCGTCACCCGGGACCGAGCGCGTTCGTCTGGACGCTCCTCGCCGATGAGGACGCCGAGGATCTCCGGGTCGACGTCGGCACCGGTCGTCACGCCGAGGCGTACAGCCTGCTCCTGAACCGGGCCGTCGAACTCATCTCGCTCCGCGACGCCGCCTCTGGCTGCGCTCGAGCGGAATCCTGAATCCAGGGGTCCGCGAAGCCGGCTGCGAGACTCCTCCCAGCGTCGAGGTGATTCTCAGGCATGGCGATTAAACTTCTTGCCGGATCACCCCTTCGCCGGAACCCGGTTCGCGCAAACTTCATGCCGATTCGGTCTTCCAGATGAGACTTCGTAGGACACCGAACAGATCCGGCAAACCCCGAGCCTAGCCTCGGGGATCATTCGGATTGACTCGGCCACGTCGGTGGCAAAGGCCAACCTCAGACGATGTTGGTCCTGACGCTGGAGGAGCGAGGCGAAGCTCGGGCCTGTAGCCCGTTCGTCGAAGTATTATGAACGTCTGAATATGTAATATTTTCAAGGACATAACGCCCTTTATGTCTTGTAACGATGATACGTTCTTGACCGTGGCCGCATGTTGGACAGCCGCTCTCAGACGCCTCGACCGTGGGCGAAGAGCAGCACCAAAAGGCGGAAGAGGAACCAGACGTCAGCGTCTGATAATGGGCGTTATACTGGTTCGGCTCGACTTGAGCCGATCCACCCCGGCTTCGCCTTCTCCCGACGTTGAGACAAGGTCCCGGCTTGCATACGCGCCGGACTGCGTCGTGCGGGCCCCCAGGCCTTCGACCCCGGGCGACGACAGGACCATCCTATCGCAATACGCGATACTTGGCCTGGACGCGTTCAACGCATTCTGCGATAGTAGGCCCAGGGCCGCTGCGACTTCCGGGAAACCGACATGCACGTATTGACCTTGGCGCCGCTGCGAGACTTCTGGCGATCTCGGCCGGGAGATCCTCAGGCCGAGTCTCGCATGAGAGCCTGGTACAAGCTCACCGAGGCCATGGTCTGGGCCAACTTCGGAGAACTCCAGCAGACGTTCCGCGCGGCCGACAAGGTAGGCAATTGCTTCGTCTTCGACGTCGGCGGCAATCACTATCGGATCATCGCCAAGGTCGATTTCGCCCGAGCCATCGTGTTCATCAAACGGGTGATGGACCACAAGGAATACGACAGGGATCTATGGCCCGACCAATGCGGGTGCCATGAGCCCGACCCGCCCGGGAAATCCAAGGCGGGGGCGGTCGCGTCGCCGAAAGAGAAGCCTGAGGGCAAGGCCCTTAAGAGAGGTGGAAGACGATGACGATCAAGAAAGGATCACGGGCCAAGGTCCCGAAGCGGCACGAGGCCGCCGGCCTTCCAGCCTCGTCCGGCGGGATGGCGAAGGCGAAGCGTATGAAGCCGACGGCGTCCCTCACGCCCCCCTTCCACCTTCGGAACTATCTCGCCCTGGTGAAGAAGTTCCCGCTGCAACCCATCCGGGACGACGCCCACCTCGGCGAGGCGTTGGCGACGGTCGAGACTCTGATGTGTCGGGACCTGGACGAGGGCGCGGAATCGTATCTGGCCGTCCTCACGGGCCTCGTCGAGGCTTACGAGGCCGGGACGCGCCCGATCCCGGACGCCTCCGAGGCCGACGTCCTCGGCTTGCTGATGGAGCAAAAAGGGGTCAGCCAGACCGACCTCCGGGACGAGGTCGGCATCTCGCAGTCCACCGTCTCCGCCGTACTTCGCGGCGCCCGAAACCTCACCAAGTCCCAAGTCGTCGACCTCGCTCGCTTCTTCAAGGTTCCGCCGGCGGTCTTCCTGCCGAGGACATGACGAAATAGCCGCAGCCGACGGATTCGCCCCAGGCAGGCGGCTCGTCGATCCTCGCCGTCCTGTAATTCTTCCGGGCATGGAGAATCCGGGGCGGGGATCGGCCTCGTCTGGAACTCGAGGTACGCCCGCAGCAGTCCGCGGTATTCGTCGCTCCTGGGATCGTATCGTCGGCAGGTCGGAGTGAGCTCCCCGGCCGTGCTCGTGATGCCCGTCTTCCGAGCCTCGATCGCCTTCCGAGATCGGGTGAGCGCCTTCACGGCGTCGCGAGTCTACTCCACCCCCGCCATCGTCGGTGGGTCTGATAATGGGGTTTATTTTTCGGGTGCAGACCGACTCCCTATCGGCAGGATCGAGGGGTTATCGTGCATTCGACAAGGCAGCCAGCTCCGTCGAGACGGGACCCGATTGAGCCCGGGAGGCGGTGCGGCAGGATCCGAGGGGCGGTATGCTTGAGGTCAAGATCGGCTGGCCTCGTGATCGCTTGACGAATGCCAACGCGAACTCTCTACAAGCGTTTGACGTCTAAAGAGTGAACACTCCTATCGCATCGGCGAAAGCTGCTGCGTCTGTTCCGGATTTACGTCAAATCTCCGGCGTACCGCGTGGACTTCCGATGACCTTTGACATATCAACGGAACGGGAGACGAGGACGATGATGTGGAACCGTAAAGTCTGCCGCACTTTCAGATTGCTCGTCGTCGCTTTCCTGACGTCATTCCCATTAATCGTCTGGGCCAAAGTGGCGGAGACTTCGTTGAAGGAGCTCGCCACCAGGAGTGATCTGATCGTCCTCGCGAAAGTCTCCAAGGTCGAGGACGGCCCCGCTGACATCAAGACCGAGGATGATCGAGTCTTCCCGCGAGTTAAGGTCGCCACGGCCCGGGTTGTCGAGACGTGGAAGGGCACGCCAGGTCCAGAGGTCCGTTACGTCGCCTCGTCGCTTTGGACCTGCGACATCTCGGATGCGGAGGAGGGGGAGCAAGTCGTCCTCTTCCTGGAGACCCGAAAGGATTCGCCGATTATGACGATCGCCCATTCGGGGCGAGGCAGGATGCCGCTTCGTGAGGTCAAGGGCAAGAACCATGCGACGATTTGGTCCGACGATGTGCAACTACCCAAGGGGACGGTCACGATACCCGGGCCGGAGCCGAAGTACTCTTTCGTCCGATCGATCGAGCTGAGCATTCTTAAAGCGCTGGTGAGAGAAAGCAGCCGCTGAAGAATGTCATGGGGCGTTCATATGCTAAACTTTCCACTCGGGCTCCGGCCCGGCATCTCCCGTCGCCTCTACTTGAGAGGGCTTGGCGAACGCGGCCTCTGGGCTATAGGTGGAGCGGATAGGTCGCGTCGGAAGGCCCCAAGTCCCCTTGACCCTGGTTCACGAGGACTCAGCGTCCTCGTGAACCAAGACGAACGTGAGAAGGCTTGAGGACCGTGTCGCGGGCGTCATGACCGTCTCATTTTCACGCGTTCGAACATAAGCGCCAAGCTCGGACGCCCGAAGCAGGCGGGCTTTCGGCCTCGAAAAAGGCACGGGTTTTAAACCTCGAGGCCGGGTCCGATAATGGGGGTTATCATCCGTCGGCGAATTTCCTGCAACAGGTAACGCCCCCTGACGTCGACTCGATCGTGGGGCGGGGAGGGGCAGGCAAGACGCCTCGTCGCATCTGGTTGGACGCTCGTCCAACCAGACGCGACGCCCGGGGGAGGGGGGGATCGGGCCGGACGGCCCCCGAAGCGCATATCAGGGCGCATAATCCGGCCCCCGCGGCGCGCGCCGCGGGGCGGAGACCGCCCTGGCGTCGGGCTTCGACCGCGGGCGGCCCGCCCCGGGTCGGCGGCGGCCCGCTTCAGGTTGAGAAGTTGGCGCTGGTTGACAGGTTGGCGCTAGAAACGGGGGCGTCATCGTCCGAAAGACCGTGGCGCCGTCGAATCCGCGGTTTCGGTGCACTGTTCATGATAGGCGTGCGGCTCGGGCACTCCCCAAGGGGGCCAGGGGGGTGTCGCGCCTCGACTCGGCGACGACCGAGCGCGACGGGGGTTGCGGGAGTCCGGCGCTTCCGGCGCGTAGCAAGACCCCTCGCTCCCCGGCGCGTAAGATGCGCCCCGCACCGCACGCTCGGGTGCCGACGAGCGGCTCGCGGCGGGCACCATCGTTTTTCTCGACCCACGCCACCTCATGACCCCGAACTCGGAGGATCGCCGAGTGCTTCGAGGCAGAGGCTTGCAGCTGAAACTCCGGAGTTTTGGGGATGGAAGGATCAAGGAGATCGAGCGGGATCGGGGATGGGCGAGGCGTCGGCGCGCTCGGCGCGGACGACCGCATAGGGTCGCGCGTCCCAGACCCTCGTCGTGCCGTCGTCGCTCCCGCTGACGATCCGCGTCCCATCCGGGCTGAAGGACGCCGAGCGGACCCCGTCGGCGTGTCCCTTGAGGGCGAGGACCTCCGTCCCGCTGCCGGCGTCCCACAACCTCACCGTCCCGTCGCCGCCGGCGGTGACGATCCGCGACCCGTCGGGGCTGAAGGCCACGGACCACAGCGTGCCCGTATGGCCCTTGAGGGTCAGGATCTCGGCCCCGGCGGCGGCGTCCCAGACCTTCGCCACGTCGTCGAAGCCGCCGGTCGCGATCCGCGCGCCGTCGGGGCTGTACGCAGCCGACGCGACGGCCTTGGCGTGCCCGACGAGCCTCAGCACCTCGACCCCCGTCGTCGCGTCCCAGACCGTCGCCGCCTGGTCGAAGCCCGCGGTCACGACTCGCGACCCGTCGCGGCTGAACGCGGCGCAATCGACCCGGCCCCCACGCGCCTTCAGCACGCGGATCTCCCTCCCGTCCCGCGCGTCCCAGAGCCTCGCGGTACCGTCGACGCCCGCGGTCACGACCCGCGACCCGTCCGGGCTGAAGGACGCGGCCGTCAGGAAGCCCCCGTGTCCTTTCAGCGAGATGAGATTCCCGCCGCCCCTGGCGTCCCAGATCCTGGCCGTCCCGTCGTAGTCCGCCGTCACGATCCGCTTCCCATCGCGGCTGAACTCGATCGAGATGCCGCCGCCACTCCCGAGCCGCAAGCTCGGGCGGCCCGTCCGCGCGTCCAGGACGCGCGATTCGGAAGGGTCGGCGGCCCACCGGATGGCCGCGACCTTGGCCCCGTCCGGGCTGAACGAGGCCCGCGCCGACCCCCGGCCCCCTTCGAGCGTGAACGGCCCGGGGCCGGTCTTCGCGTCCCAGATCCGAGCCGGCTCCGGCTTGACCCGCGTCGACTCCAAGGTCCCCAGGGCGGCCGTGATCACCCTGGAGCCGTCCGGGCTGAAACGCGCCGCCCACACTGCCGAGCCGTGCCCCTTGAGCGTGAGCGTCGCCGCTCCGCTCGCCGCGTCCCAGACGCGGGCGGTCCGGTCCTCGCTCGCCGTCACGACCTTGGAGCCGTCCGGGCTGAACAGGGCCGAGAAGACCCGGCGGGCGTGCCCCCTGAGCGTCAGCAGTTCGGCCCCGCTCGCCGCGTCCCAGACGCGCGCCGTCTTGTCGTGCCCGGCCGTGACGACCCGGGTCCCGTCGGGGCTGAACGCCGCCCGCTCCACGCCGCCCTCGTGCCCGGCGAGCGTGCGCAGCCCCTCGCCCGTCCTCGCGTCCCAGAGCCGCGCCGGCCCGTGCAAGTCCGCGGTCGCGACCTTCGTCCCGTCGGGGCTGAATTCCGCGTGAGGGAAGAGCGAGAATTTCGGGGCTACGAGGGTGAGGAGCACCGCGCCGGACGCGGCGTCCCAGACCTTCGCGGTGCCGTCCTCGCTCGCGGTCACGACCCGCCCGCCGTCCCGGTCGAACCGCGACGAGAAGATGCGGCCCGCGTGTCCCGCCAGCGTGGCGATCGCGACCCCGCTCGCCGCGTCCTTGACGACGACGGTCCGACCCCCGTCGCCCGCCGCGAGGACCCGCGCGCCGTCGCGGCCGAGGGCGTCGAGGCCTACGAACGTCCGCCCCTCGCGCCCGGGGAGCTCGGCCCCGCTCCGCGCGTCCCAGAAGCGGATCGTCCCCGCCCCGTCCAGGGTCGCGATCCGCGTCCCCGACTCGTCGAAATACGGCTCGAAACGACCCCCCGGCCCCTGGAACGTCGCCAGCTCGGGGCGGCAGAGCGAATCGACGTAACGCCACTCCCACCCGCGCAGCTCGGGTCGCGTGCCCTCGAGGATCGCCAGAGCCCCGACGACGTCGTCGTCGCGCCACTCCTCGTAGGCCGCCTGGACCGCCCGGCCGTATTCGACCGACGCCAGCCGGACGTGGGCAGCCTCCACATCGACGCGGGCCTTCTCCGCCCCGGCGCGGGCCGTCTCCGCCTCGACCCGGCCGCTCTCGGCCGCCCGCCACAGCCACGCGATCGACCCGCCGGCCCCGATCAGGAACACGACCGCCGCCGCCAGCCCGCAAGCGGCCGCCGCCGCCGGCTTGCGCCTCGCGAACAGGGCCGCCCGCTCCAGCGGGCCCGTCGGCCGCGCGGCGATCGGCCGGCTCCCGAGCCACGCCCGCAGATCCTCGGCCAACGCCTGGGCCGTCGCATACCGCCGGTCGGGCTCCTTCTCCAAACATTTCAGGCAGATGGTCTCCAGGTCGCGGGGGATCTTCGCGTTGAGAAGCCTAGGCCGGGCGGGCGACGACGTCCGGACGGCGTCGAGCGTCTCGACGACGCTCTCGCCGACGAAGGGGGCCCTGCCGGTCAAGAGCGTATACAGGACGCCCCCTAGGCCGTAGACGTCCGTCGCGGTGGTGACCGCGCCCCGGCGGCCTGCGGCCTGCTCGGGGCTCATGTAGGCCGGGGTGCCGAGGATCGCACCCGACTGCGTCAGCTCGGCGTCCTCAGTGGTCCGCTTCGCCAGGCCGAAATCCGTGACGTGGGCATGCCCGTCGGCGTCGAGCAGCAGGTTGGCCGGCTTGAGGTCGCGGTGCAGGACGCCTCGGACGTGGGCGTGCGCCACCGCTTCGGCGGCTTCGACCACCAGGCGTGCGGCGGCCCGGGGGTCGTCCATGAAGGCTCCGGACGCGACGCCGCCGCCTTCGATCAGCTTCATGCTGAAATACCGCTGCCCCTCGAGCTCGCCGACCTCGTACACCGGCACGACGCCCGGGTGGTCGAGCAGGGCCACGGCCTCGACCTCGTTCTGGAACCTCCGCAGGTCGTCGGCGTCGGCGAGGATGCCCGACCGGATCATCTTCAAAGCCACCGGCCGATTCAGGCTGACCTGGCGGGCCCGGTAGACGACGCCCATGCCGCCCCGGCCCAGTTCTTCCAGGATCTCGTAGTCGCCGAAATAGCGGACCTGTTCGCCGGGGGGCAGCCCGCCCGCGTCGCCCGGAGCGGAGACCGCGGCGGCCAGATCGACGGTGGGGGCCGGGTCGCCCCGGAGCGGGGCCGCCAGGCGGCCGAAACGGTCGTGCCCGCCGAAGAAGGAACGGAGTTCCGGGGCCAGGTCGGGATGCGCGGCGAGGATCGCGGCGCGGTCCGGGGTCGCGCCGACGTCCTCGGCCGCGAGATACTCGGCGATGACCCGCTCGACGGCCCGCTCGCGATCCGGACCGGTCATCCGGCGCCCCCCTCGTCGTCGGGCATCTCGTCCCGGAGCTGGGCGAGGCCGCGCTTGAGCAGCCCCGCCACGGCCTGCGGCGTGCGGCCGAGGGCCTCGCTGATCTCCGCCAGGCTCGCCCCCTGGCAGTGCCGCATCACCAGGGCCCGGCGATTGTCCTCGGGCACCCGGACCAGCGCATCGGCGAGACGCACGAGCGACTCGTTCCGCTCGGCCCGCCGGGAGGGCGACGACTGGTCGACGGCGAGCCACCGCTCCAGGCGGGCGGAGGACTCGCCGAGCGACGCCTCCAGCGACTGAACGCGGCCGGCGTCCCGCTTGGCCCGGCCCTGGGCGCGGAGCGCGTCGGCGAAGTTGCAGGCGAGGAGGCGGCGGAGCCAGGCGCGGTGCTCGGCCTCGCCGCCGCGGAAGCCGGCGCGGTCCCTGTGGGCGTCGAGCAGGGTCTGCTGCACGACGTCCGACGGCTCGACGCCCCGGCGCCCGTCGCGCCCGAGCTGGGCCTCGGCCAGCAATCGCAGGTAGGAGCGGTATCGCTCCAACGCCATCTCCACGTCGCTCTCCGGCGTCCTCATGGGGTTGTAGCCGCCATCGCCGCCCGATCGGGGCGCGTCGTGAACAAGATTCGTCGATTTTCGGTCGCCTCGCAACGGGCGACGCCGACCCGCGTCACGGCGAGGTCGGCGTCGTCGTCCCGAAAACTCGCGGGTTCAGGAGGGCGGGCGGCCGCCGCCGGCCATCGTCACGGCTTGCGCGTCGACTTCGCTCCCCGCGGGAGCAATCCCTCGATCGCCTTCGTCAGCTCGGCGCCCATCGTCGGCGAGTAGCCATAATGGATGTCCCGGACGACGCCGTCGGGGCCGACGAGGATCACGGCGGGGAAGCCCTTGACGTCGATCTTCTCGGGGACGCCCCGGGCGCGGAGGGTCGGGTACTTCAGGCCCATGACCTCGGCCACGAATCGGGCGTCCTCCTCCTCGGCGTCGGTGTTCATCCCCAGCACCGCCACCGGGCGTCCCTTGAACTTCTCAGCCACGGCGTCGATCTCCGGCATCGCCTTGATGCACCAGCCGCAGCCCCGAAACCAGAAGTCGAGCACGACGACCCGCCCGCGGTAGTCGGCCAGGGAGTGCGTCTCGCCGTCGAGCCCCTGCAGGGACCAGTCCGGGAACGGCTTGCCCACCACCGCGGCGCGCCGCTTCGCCGACTCCATGTACGCCTTGGCCCTGGCATCGTGGCCGGCGAGTTTGCGGTCGAACTCCTCGCGGAAGACGGGCTCGTCGGTCGCGTCGCGGGCGGCCTGCAGCTTCCGCCTGGCGTCCGCCAGCAGGGAGGCGCCGTTCTCGGCGTCCTTCGCGGCCGCCTGGATCGCTTTCCTGTAGGCCCGGAGCGCCGCGATGGACCGATCGGCCGCCGGGGCGAAGGCGGCGACCCAGGCCGCGTTCTTGGTTTCGACGCCCGCCAGCTCAAGCTTGCCGGTGCCCTTGGTCTTGACGCCGATCTCCTGGCTGAAGTGCTGCTCGGCCCCGACGACCATGCCGCGGTCGAAGCGGTAGTCCGACCCGAATCCTATGGTATATACCCGCTTCAGGGGGCCGAGCCGCTCTGCGTGAAAGCCCCAGCCGTCGGTCCCGCGCCGCAGTGACGAGTAGCCGTACTCCTGCCCGGTTCGGGCGTCGCGCTGACCCCACTCGCCCGCCGAGGGCTTGTCGGGCAGGCGAGGGAAGGCGATCGCCGGGTCGAAGTCGGAGCCTAGCTGGGCGTCGGCCCCGAGCCGTCCGTCGGGGGACAGGTCGAAGTAGCCGAGGCTGTATTCCATCGGCGGGAGCTGCTGCCCCTTGGTCGGGGCCTTCCCCGCCCCCGGGCCGGCGGCCTCGCGGAGCCGGTTCCCGACGCGGATGACGACGCGGCGGCTGCCGTCCGAATTGCGTCGGACGACCCAGGCGGTCGTGTCCTGATCCTCGAAGAACGTGTCGCTGTTGGCCTTGATGCTGGTCCGCCCGGTGTAGGAGAGGACCATGCCGGGCTCGAGCCGATACCTCGGGAGCTCTTCCTCCGCTTTCGCGGCCGAGACGGCCTGGGAAGTCAGACCGGCCAGCAGGACGATCCAGGTTTTCCACGAGCCTGCATCCCAAACCCGCGTCATGTTCATTTCCCCCTGTAAGCGAGCGAGATTCGCGCCGAAAAGGCTTCCATACGGTATAAGCCGCCATCCGAGCGGGACCAGGGCGCGCCGCGAGGGTGAAAACTTGGGATTCCATGTTCAGTTCAACGGTATTAGACGCCTTTGCCTCATCGCTGTTTGGCGCCGCATGCCGTCGATTCGACCGCCCCGCGGGGCGTCGCGTCCGGCTCCCGCCGGCGTCGAACGTTACGCGGTGTCCTGCCTCCGCCTCCGACGACTTGATAGTCCAGCGCATGAGGCGACCGCGGGGACTTCGGCGGCCCTGGTCGGTAGGAGATGGATGGCGCAGCTGGACGTCGAGGAGCCGACGACGGCCCGGAGGTATGGCTTATGCTTCAGGAGGCGGGCGACGGCCTCTCGGATTTTCTCCGGCGGAGTTCGGACGGCGGCCGGCCGCCGTCGCCGCCGACCAGGTGATACTCCGGGGCGTCGGCGAGGCCGTAGGCTGAAGTTTGCTCCCGTCTCGGCGGGTGCAACATAGGGGGCGTTTCAGGACGGCCACCTCGACGCGACGGTCTGCAAGGGTGCCGAGGAGCGAGTCGCAGCCGATATGATCGGCATAGTTTCACGTCATCGAACATAATAGCTATTATCGGACGCAACGGGTGCCGATGATTCCGAGGAATTCAAGGACCCTCGTCGCGGGGCGAGGGCTCGAACAGGCCGCCGTGCGCGGCCGAAGTCGAATAAGGCGGCGGGCCGAGCGAATGCCCTTCCGGCCGCGCCGTGGCGGACGCCCACGTGCGGGTCGCCTCGAGGCGCCCATTCAGGAGTCAGACCCATGGAGTCGGGCAAGAAGGCCGACCGGCCCTGTCCAATGTGCGGGAGCGATTCATACTGCTGGGGGACTTTGGGCGCGCAGGGGATCAACTTCACCCCCGACGAAGCCTCCCTCCTCAGCAAGTTCTTCCGCGGAGGCCTGAAGCTGCCGGCGCGGCGGTGCGATGGATGCGGAAACGTCCAGGTCTTCGCGCCGCCGCTTGAATCCGGAGCCTAGGTCGCGCCAGCTCGCCGAAGACAGGTTCTTCGTCACCGCCCTGACTCGGAATTGGCTTCCTTGGCGAGCCGAAAGGTGAGAAGCCAAGGTCACGGCCGCCAAGAGTCACGAAGGCGTATGAAGCTCCGTCGTCGGACCCAACGGTCCGAAGAAATTCATCGAAATTAAAGCCGAACTCCTCTTCGGTCGGCACTATCGTCTCGAAACGTGCTAAAGTCGTTCGCAGGCGATTGCATACACGGTCGGCGTCCGCTAATGTGTCTTGGCGGCCCCGCATCGGGCGGCCGCGATGCGACGCGAATCCAGACGAGGTCATCCCCGATGATCCGCCGAGTCACCGCCTTCGCCGGACTGCTGCTGGCCCTGCCGTCGCTGGCGTCGGCCGGCCTGATCGCCGGCGACCTGATTGCTGGCCAAGCCTATGCGGTCGACGCGTCGACCGGCGTCGCGACGCCCCTCGGTTCGTCCTTCGGGTTCACGGGCGTCACAGGGCTGGGCTACGATTCCGCCGCCGGCGTCCTCTACGGTCTGGACCGCGACACCGACCAGCTGCTGATCGTCGACCCTGCGACGGGGTCGGCCACGGCTGTGGGGCCGCTCGGCGTGGACATCGTCGCGGCCGACGTGGCCTTCGACTCGGCGAACGGCCTGCTCTACATGGTCGACTACAGGCTGGCCCAACTCTTCACGATCGACCCGACGACGGGCGCGGCCGCCCTGATCGGCGCCAGCGTCGGTGCCCAGGGGCTGGCCTACGACTCCGTCACGAACACCCTCTACGCGTCGCGCGATACGTTCAACGACGTCACGAGCGGCCTCTACACCATCGACGTCGCGACCGGAGCCGCGACCTTCGTCGGCGGCTTCGGCCAGGGCGTCAACGACAACGACCTGGCCTTCGATCCGACGGCGAACGTCCTCTATCTGAGCGGCACGTTTGAAGCCAACTCGCTCTTCACCGTAAACCGCGCGACGGGGGCCGTCGCCACCGTAGGCACCCTGGGCGATGGGGTGTTCGGTTCGGGGCTGGCTTTCGTCGGCGGGTCGGCCGCCGTCCCCGAGCCCTCCTCGCTCGCGATGGGTACGACGGCCGCACTGATGGGCCTGGCGGTCGTTCGTCGTCGAGCCTGATCGTCGCCGGTCCAAGTCTCGCGGGGCCCCGGCTGGGAGTTCGAAGAGGAGATGGGGCCACGGCCTCGGATTCTCGTGGACGCCGCCCGTCCGCTCGCCCATAAACAGCGAAAGTTCGATCATTTCGCCTTCCAAACACCCCGCCGAAGCCTCTCCCGGCCTTCGTTCGAGGAGTCTTCAGCGTGATCCCCTCCGAATCGAAGCAGGAATCCCCCTCCGCCGAGGCCGAACCTCTTCTCGCCCGACGCCGGTGGGGCCGGCTGGACATCCAGGCGTTCGCCGTGGACGACGTCGGCGAGCGGGTCAGGATGCGGCGGAGGCGAAAGTGGTGGCCGAAGGACCGAGCCTAGATCGCTGGTTCTCCAGGGTGTAGAGAATCATCGTGGGCTCGACGCATCGCCCTTTGAGACGATGCACTCGCCGCCCTCGGCCCCTGGCATCCGGCCTGATGCCGGTGCGTCAACTCGTCGCGTTCAGCGAGAGGCAAGCCCTGTTCTTTCGCGAGCCAAACTGCGTCAGGCGGTCCTACATTGGGCGACATTGGCGACAGCACGCTGGCCGATGCCGCGCGGCGCCACAGGAACCTACGCATGAGGTGGTGGCGGTTCTTCCTGGCCGCCGTAGCCTTAATCGCGATGCTCGGGGGCCCCCTCTCCGCCTTCGGCCCACGGTTAAATCCGCTCGTCCGCAGCCTTCTCGTCATCACGCTGTTCATCGGGTTTCTGACATGCTGGGTCGGCAGTTTCGTCGCATGGTTCGCGCTCTTGCTCTTCCGTTGTCCGCGCTGCGGGGAGCGGTTCGCCTTGGCCTGGTACAGCAGTTGGCCCACCGCGGCCTGCAAGCATTGCGGCCAGTACCTTGGGTGAGCACGATGACGTTCGGCGAGAGGTGAAGCAGCTCTGGCTGAGGCGCTCCTCGCGGACCCGGCCGTTGAACGACTCGATGAAGCCGTCGTCCGTCGGCTCGCCTTGGCGGCTGAAATTTAGAGTACCCCCGTTGAGGTGCGTCCAAGGGTCCGGACGCGATGCCGGAAGTCAAGGCGCCGTCGCGTCGCCTCCCACGCGCGATCGCTCCTCGGGGGCCCGACGGCGTGGCACGCCGAGGAAATAAACCCGATTATCGGACGCTGCCGTGCGGACATGGAACGACGACCGCTCAGGTCGCGCGAGCGACCAGCTTATCGAATTTAACCGATCCGCCGATCACTTCTCCGGGGCGAACGGATCTCTCGGAAAGGCCATGTCGAGCTCGAGTCCCCGGAAGTCGACGCGGCCCCGCAGGGATTCGAGATCGGCGTCGACCTTCACGTTCTCGAGATTGGCGTAACCTGCGACGAACGCCCTACGGAGCTGCGCGACCGCATCGGCCGCGAGGCCTTCGCGACCCGGCTCGGCGACCGCGCTCATCAGGGCGATGTCGCAGGCCAGGTTGTAGCGGACGCCGGGGTAACGATCGGCTAACTCGCCGTCCACCTGAGCGGCACGCTCGAAGGTGCGAAGGGCCGCGGCCCCATCGCCGAGGGCCGCTTCGACCCGGCCCAGCGTGCGTAGGGCCCCCCCTAGCGAGCTGGCGTGGAACACCTGGCCGGGATGCTCTCGGACGACCTGCTCCAGGATCGCCGCGGATCGCCGGATCAGAGGCAAGGCCTCGGCGCCCCGGCCCGCGACCACCAACAGGTCCGCCTGGCTCTTGAGCCCCTGCGCCAGGAGGTTCTTCGTGTAGGCGGCGTCCGGCTCCTCCTCCAGAAGCCCCTCGGCCATGTCGGCGGCCCGGCGATAGACGGCCAACGCCTCGGGCCGGCGCTTCAGCAGGGCGAGGACGTAGGCGAGGCTCAGCAAATTCTCCGAGAGCGCGCGGCGGTACGACGGGACCGAGGGGTTGGCGACGGCCATCGCCTCGCGCAGCTCCAGGCAGCGGAGGATGTGGCGGTGGGCCTCCTCGAAGCGCCCTTGATCGTACGCCAGCGAGTGGCCCTCGGCGTAGCAGTCGGCCAGCCGCGACCGGAGGCCCAGGTCGTCCGGCTCGTCCCGGGCGAGGTCCTCGAACAGGACGCGGGCCTGATCCCAGGACGTGCGGGCCTCGTCCTGTCGTCCCGCCTCGCGCAGGGCCGTGGCGCGATCGAGGAGGATGCTGCCGAGGTCCTCGCGGACGATCCAAGACAGGCTGGTCCGCCCGGTCAGGTCGACCGGGCCGGCGGCGTGCGGGAGCGGCAGGTCGAGCAGGGGCCGCGCGATCGCGGCGGCGTCGTCCCACTCGGCGATGGCCTCGGAAGGCTTGCCGACGTCGCGAAAGAGTTGGCCGATGTTGCGATGGCTGCGGGCCACGTCTATACGCGAACTCGGATCGTCCGGGGACCGACGCGCGACGGCGCGGCGGATCTCCAACGCCTTGCGATGCTCGGCGATGGCCTGTTCGATGCGGCCGAGGCCCGCGAGCGCCAGGCCCTGGGCGCCGTGGCAGCGGGCCAAAGACCGTCGAAGTTCGACGTCGTCGGGCCCGTCGCGGGCGAGTTGCTCGTAGAGCTCGGTCGCGGCGCGGTGGGCGCTCATGGCGCCCTCGAGGTCGCCCATAGCCTGATCGATCCAGCCGGCGCGGAACGACGCCGACGCGGCGTCGGAGCGGACCGAGGGATCGCTCCCGCGCTCGGCGAGGAACTCGAGATAATAACGGCGGGCGGACTCGAGGAGCCGCTTCCGGAGGGGCTGGAGGCCGGGCACGTTGAGGAGCCGATTCTCGCTCACGGTCGTGAAATACTCGTCGACCGCGGACCGCGCCCGCCGGAAATTGGCCTCCGCCTTCGAGCGCTCGCGGTTGATCGCCACCACGGCGATGGACAGGCTGATTACGGCGGAGGCGAGCGACATCCCCAACGACGCGGCCAGCGAGCGATGGCGCCGGCCCCAGCGCGTGACGCGGGTCGCGAGCGGGTCTCGGTACGCCGTCACCGGCTCGTCGGCGATCCACCGCTCCAGGTCCTCCGCCAGCGCCCTCGGCGACACATAGCGGCCCGAAGGGTCGAGCGCCATGGCCTTGGAGCAGACCGCGTCCAGCGCCGCATCGACCGTCGCGTCGACCTTGCGCGGGGGCGGGAAGTCCCCCCGCCCCACCGCCCGGAGCACGTCGACGACCTCGCCGTCGAAGGGCGGCCTGCCGGTCAGCAGGCAGTACAACGTCGCCCCCAGGCTGTAGACGTCGCTCCGGGGCCCGAGGCGTTCGAGGTCCCCGGCGGCCTGCTCCGGGCTCATGTAGGCCGGCGTCCCCAGGGCGCTGCCGGGGAGGGTCTCGGCCGACCCGCTGGCGGAACTCGGGTTCAACGGCCGCTCGTCGGAGCCGACCCCCGGCTCGACCCTCCCCAGCGTCTTGGCGAGGCCCCAGTCGACCACCAGGGTCTCGCCGTGCCTGCCCACTATCACGTTGCCGGGCTTGATGTCGCGGTGGAGCACGCCCCGCGAGTGGGCGTACTCGATCGCGTCGCACACGTCCAGGAAGCGGCGCAGCAACTTGCGCAGCTCGAGCGACCGCAGCCCGGGATCGCCAGCGAGGGCCGCGTCGGCGTGGAAGCGCCCGATCGCCTCCTTGAGCGAATCTCCGCGGACGAACCGCATGGCGTAGTAGGGCCGCCCGTCCTCGTAGGTCCCCAGGCCGTAGACGGGGACGATCCCCGGGTGCTCCAGGCCGCCGGTGATCTCGGCCTCGAGGAGGAACCGCTGGCGGCTGGACGGGTCGTCGGCGTGGCGCTCGAGGATCTGCTTCAGCGCCACCTCGCGGTTCAGCTCGGCGTCCAGAGCCACGAAGACGGCCCCCAGGCCCCCGCGGGCGTAGGGCCGGAGCACCCGGAACCTCCGGCCCTCGCCGTCGGCGACGCCGAACTCGCAGGTGCTCGTCCGGTCGGCGTCCCCCGCGGGATCGGGGGCCGGGCGGATGCGGGCGAGGATCGCCCCGACCTCGGCGTCCCCGAGGGCCGCCAAGCTCTCGCGGGTCGATCCGCCCGGGGCGACGGTCGCGAGGCTCGCCTGCGCGCCGCCGCCGTGCTTCTTCAGGTGACGGTCGACCAGCGCCTCGAGGACCGAGCGGTCGTCGGCGTCGAGGTCGCCGCGGGAGGCGAGGTGCTCGGCCAGGGTGCGGCCCCTGTCCCGGGTCCAGGCCTGGAAGCCGGCGACGAGCTGGACCTGGTCGATCAGGCCGTTCTGCAGGGCCAGCAGCCCGAACAGGAGATCGCGGTCGGCGGCGTTCGCGGCCATGGGACGAGGCTCCCGAGGCGAAGCTTGGATCGGCGCCGCGCCCCCGCCCCGGCGCCGTCGGCCTGGTCCAGATTCGGATCGCCTGGATTATCCCAAGGTCGTGCGAGAAAGTCCCGGCGGATCGGCCTCCGACCCGACGCTTCCCGCAGGCCCGCCCGATCACGTGGCGTTTTTGGGGGGGGCGACCGCGATCGAGCGCGTAGGTGCGGGAAGCGTCTTCAGCCAGCCGGCCCTTCAAACGGCGAGACGCAGCTCGAAACGCCGACTGCCGCGACCGGGCGGGGGGACCCGACAGGGCGGGCGAATTACCCATTATCGGACCCGCTCGGCCGTCGAAATTCCGCGGCTTCGAGCCGCGGCGGTCTCCCGCCGAGGCGCATGAGAAAGGCCGGACGCGCCGCGTGAGGGCGAGCCCGGCCGCCTTCACCGTCTTTCGGTCCTTCGGGCCTGGCGGCGCCGGGCGAGGCGTGGCGCGCCGAGGGCCCCGACGCCCAGCATCGCCAGCGAGGCCGGCTCGGGGACGGCCGACGACGAGGCGATCCGGACGTCGTCGAACTGGTGGAAGCCGGCCTGCTGGACCCAGGCCACGCTCACGACGTCCTCGAAGCCGACGAAGCTGTAGGTATGGAAGCCGAACGTCGGCGCCAGGACGAACCCCTGCTGGACGGTCGAGGCGTCGGCCCGGGTCCCCGTGAAGTTCACGGGGACCTGCTGGCCGTCCCCGCTCGAGTAGAACGCCAATGCGATCGAGACCAGGTCGAAGGCCCCCCCGCCGACCTTCCGGAGGATCGTCGTCTGCTCCGCGGCGCTGTTGAACAGGCCGGTCGAGCCCGCGAAGTTGGCGCTCTGCGCCTCCCAGGACGAGAACGCGGAGTTGACCGAAGTCGACGAGAACTCGAATCCGTCTTCCACGTAGGGGGATCCGACCGCGACGGCGCCGGCCCCCGGCGCTGCAAGCGCCGCGAAATCGATGACCACGTCCGCCCGCGCGGCACCCGCCCACAGGCCGACCGCCAGGATCGCCAAGCTCGATCTCCGCATCTTCATCCGCGCCTCGCGCCCGGGGTTTCGATGCAATCATGGAAACGCGTCCAGCATCATGATGTTAGGATCGGACGGGTGCAAGGATGAACCCCGGATTCGCGATCGCCGCGCACCTAGGACGCGGACGACGCCCCCTCTGGTCGATCGGGCCTTGCTCGAAGCGGGGCGTGCCGAAGAATCGAGGAAATGATTGAGGCGCATCCCCCCCGAAGACGGCACTAGGGATGCGAGGTCGAAAGTCCGTTCGGTTCGGGGGTGGATCGATGAAGCCAGGAACGGTCGGGGGCGTCGATCCGCTGCGAGTCCTGTTCCATGTCGGGTCGGTCGGCGGGATGACCGACGGCGACCTGCTGCGGACGTTCGCCTCGCGGCGGGGCGAAGCCGGGGCGGAAGCCGCTTTCGCGGCCCTGGTGGAGCGGCACGGCCCCCTCGTCCTGCGCGTCTGCCGCGGCGTCGTCGGCGACCCGCACTCCGCGGAGGACGCGTTCCAGGCGACGTTCCTGCTGCTCGCCCGTCGCGCGGGCTCGATCCGCCGGCCCGACGCGGTGGCGGGCTGGCTGTTCCGCATCGCCCGCCGGATCGCGGCGAAGTCGCGGGCGGACGTCGCCCGCCGCAAGGCCCTCGAACGCCGGGGGGCGGAGATGGCGGCCCGACGCGCGGACGTCCCGGGACGGACCGAGGCGGGGGCGGAGCTCTACGAGGAGCTGGACCGCCTCCCGGAGAAGTACCGCGAGCCGATCGTGCTCTGCCACCTGTCCGGGCTGACCTACGAGGAGGCGGCGATGCGGCTCGGATGCCCGGTCCGGACCGTCCACACGCGACTCATCCGCGGGCGGGAGCGCCTCCGCCGCATGCTCGTCCGGCGCGGCGCGGCGCCGTCGGCGGGACTGCTCGCCCTCTCGACGTCGGCGGACGCGGCCGGGGCCGGCGTGCCCCGGGCGCTGGCCTCGGCCGCGACGCGAGCGGCCGTGCAGTTCGTCGCGGGCCGCTCGGCCGTCCCATCCTCGACGGCGGTCGCCATGGCCGAATCCATGCTCGGGCCCCCGGCCCTCGGCCGGTGGAAGGCGGCGTTCGCCGCGGCGACCCTGTGCGGGGCCGTGGCGGTCTGCTGCGCCCATGCGACGAGGATGCTCGGGGGGCGGGGCGTCGACGGGGCCCCGACCCCCTCGCCCCGCCTCCGCGAGGCGGGACGCGACGACGTCTCGCTGCAAGGCCGCTGGTCGGCCTCGATTCCGGGCCCCGAGGGCCGGCCCCAGGTCCTGGTATGGGCCATCGAGCGGGATGCGCTCTCCATCTGGGTCGCGAGCCCCGACGGCGTCGCGGAGGATCCGCCCGTCGAGGCCCGCCTCGTGGTCGATCGACGGTCGAACCCGAAGACGTTCGCCATCGTCCACGCGATCTCCGCCGCGGGCCCGCTGGAGGACAATCTGGGGATCTACGAGCTCGACGGCGACTCCCTCAAGATCTGCTACGGGACGCCCGGGATGCCTCGACCGTCGTCGTTCCGGGAGGGCGTCGCCGGGCCTCCCCGCCTGCTGGTCCTGGGACGGGGCGGCCCGGCGCCCAGGCCGCTTCCATCCCCGACGTCCGATCGACCGGCCGAGGTCGACGGCGTCGTCCTCGGGCCCGACGGTCGACCCTTCGCGGGGGCGAAGGTCTACTTCGACGTCCCCGACGACGCCCGCGCGGGCGAGGAGCCGCGCGCCCGCAAGGCGGCCGAGGTGGCCGCGAGCGGCCCGGACGGCCGGTTCCGATTCCGGGCGGAGGCGGACGCCTGGGCGGGCGTGGACCGCGCCTCCCCCCTGAGCCGGCCCACCGTCTCGGCCCTCGCCGACGGCTTCGGCCCCGCCTGGGTCTCGTGCCAGTCGCCGTCCTCGGCGTCGAACGTCGAGCTGAGGCTGGTCGAGGACGACGTCCCGATCTCGGGGAAGCTGCTCGACGCCGAAGGCCGGCCCGTCCCCGACGCCGAGGTGCGCGTGCTCGGACTGCGAGCCGTCCGGGGGGACGACCTCGGCGCGTTCGTGCGGGCCTTCGAGCGGACGCCGACGGCGGCCGGGGCCCTGCTGCTGCTCGGGGGGCGGCTGGACGTGAAGGCCTCGGGCCTCGTCCCGTCCGTCCGCACCGGGCCCGACGGCCGCTTCCACCTGGAGGGGGTAGGTCGCGGGCGAGTCGTCGAGTTGAGGATCGCGGGCCCGGGCGTCGCGACGCAGAAGCTGGTCGCCGCGCCGGCGGGCCCGACGCCTCCCGGCGCCCCGCGACGTGCGGTGAAGCGGCCCGAACCGGGCGTCGCCCTGGCCGCGTCGGCGGCCTTCGACGTCGTCGCGGCACGGTCCCGATCCGTCGAAGGCGTGGTTTTCGACGGGGAGACGGGCCGCGCGATCGCGGGCGTGGCCGTGAAGAGCGATCGGGTGTCGCAAGGCGCGACGTCGGCCGACGACTTCATCCGCACGACGACCGACGAGCGGGGGCGCTATCGGCTGGACGGGCTGCCCGACGGGCCGGGCAACTCCATCGTCGCCGCGCCGGCGGGCGATCAACCCTACCTGGCGTCGCTCGTCGAGGTGGGCCTCGCCCCGGACGGCGAGCCGACCCGGGTCGACTTCGCGCTGAGGCGCGGGGTGCTGGTCCGCGGCCGGGTCACGAGCGGGTCGGGGCGCCTCCCGGTCAGGGCCCGGGTGCAGTATTTCGCCGATCCGTCGAATCCCCACGCCGACGAGGCGCCCGGATTCGGAGGGACGCGGCAGGCGGCGCCCACCGAACCGGATGGATCGTTCGCGGTCGCGGCGCTGCCCGGACGCGGCCTGCTCGCGGTCCGGGCCGGCGGGCGATTCGCGCCGGCCGACGCCCGGCTCGAACGGCGGCCTCGCCTCCCGTCGCTCCTCGACGGTCGCGATGCGGACGCCGTCGTCATGCTCGACCTCGACGCCGCAGGGCCGGAAGTCCGTCGCGACGTCGTGCTCGAGTCGATCGATCGGTCGAATCCGACCGCGGTCGGACAATCGGGGCCCTGGGCGCACGCCGCGGCCCTCGTTCGGACCGTCCGTCCTCTTCCCGCATCCCCATCCATCCGGAGGGCCGGCCCATGACTCGATCGAAGTCCGTGCGTCGCGGGTTCACGCTGATCGAACTCCTCGCGGCGATCTTGATCGTCGCGGTCCTCCTAGCCCTCCTCCTCCCCGCCGTCCAGGCCTCTCGAGAGGCGGCGCGGCGCATCCAATGCGTCGACAACCTGAAGCAGATCGGGACGGCCCTGAACAGCTATGCGACGTTTACGGGCGGGTTGCCGCCGGGGCGGTGCTGGAACGGGTACTCCTTCTACGCGCCCCTGCTGCCCCACCTCGATCAGGCGGCCCTCTACGACTCGCTCAACATGAGCGTCCACGTCTCGATCGCCCACGACTATCCCGCGGGGACCCCCGCCGACGCGCACCGCACGGCGTCGCTCGCCAGGCTGGGCGTCCTCGCCTGCCCGAGCGACCGGCGGGCCTCGTGGAACTCGGGGACCACCAACTACGCGGGCAACCTCGGCCACGGCCGCCGCGGGACGCCGGGGTTCGCCCGCGGGGTCTTCTTCGACGAATGGTCGCCGCAATCCTCCGTGACGCGCCTCGCCGAGATCGCCGACGGGGCCTCGAACACCGTCGCGGTCTCGGAATGGGTGCTCGGCGCGGGGCTCGGGGCGGCTGCCGATTTCCGGGGCAACATCTACGACGTCTCGGGCGCGTCCGACTTCGACGGCTTCGTCGCGGCGTGCGACTCGAGCGTCGGCGTCCGGCCGGTCCTGCCGAACGGCAAGCGCTGCTACTGGCTGCAGACGGGGCTGGCGTCCACCCTCTACAACCACAATCAGGGCGTCGGGATGCCGTCGTGCGACGACGGGACCCGCTCGGCCTCGGACGGCTCCTGGACCGCGGCCAGCCGCCACCCGGGCGGGGCGGCCGCGCTGGCCGTCGACGGCCACGTCGCCTTCGTCGGAGAATCCACGGCGCGCGAGATCTGGCGGGCGCTCGGGACCCGGGCCGGCGGCGAGGTCGTCCCCCCGGCGGAATGATCGGCTCCCGCAGCCCGAGGGATCGCCGGAACGGGCCGCGACGACGGCGAGGGCGAGGGCGAGGCGGCGACCCCGACTATAGGCCGGACCGACTCGACGTTCGACGGTCCGGGGCCCGTCGTAAGTCGGGCCGACCCTCGGCCATGCCGCGCCCTCGGTCGGACATGAAGAAGGGCGGGACGGTACGTCGACCCTGAGCTCCGCAGCCGGCGGCTCCAGCGCCGCGGAACATACATAACGATCGACGCATTTACACGTCCAAGAACTTGACAGCTACTATCGGACCCAGACGATAGGGCCCGAATACGCACCTGTTACGGGATCGAGGGCCCGATCTGGCAAACGTCCGATCTTGGGGTTTATGTTCAATGATGTGCAAATGTATCGATCATACCGGTCGTTTCACGATGCTTGGGCCCCCGGGATCGGAGGCGCGGCGAAGTCCCGGGGCGACCGTCGGACGGGCCGACTCTATCGGTAGGACGCACAATCGAGCGAATTGGGGGCGCCCTCCGGCGCGGAAGGCGCCGTCGCGATGGACCGGCCTCCAACCCGACTCGTCTCCGATGGCGGGGCCGCGGGGCCTGGAGCGCCTCTCTGCTCCGAAGTCCGTCGGACCATCCATCCCGCGATTCGAACGGCAAAGTCCGCGGTCAAGGGCCGGGCGTTACGACCCGATCCTCGGGACGCCCCGCCCTCAGCTCGGCGAGCAGCGCCTCGAAGTCTTCGTCGGACTTGATGGCGTCGAAGTCGATGTCCGACGCGATCATGTCGGGATTCTGGTGGCCGCCGGCGAGCGCTTCCCGCAGGCTCGCGACGGCTCGTGCGGTGAAGTTCGCGCGGCGGGACCGCTCCTCCGGGGCGAGGTCGGTCTTTCCTGGAGCGACCAGATCGGCGCAGATGGCGCGTACGCACGCGCGATTATAGGGATCCAGGGCGGCGGAATCGGCGATGGATTCGAAGAGTCGGCGTGCTCGATCGAGCGACTGCGACGCCTCCTGGACGCGACCGGACGCCAGATGGATCCGGCCCGTCTCGTAGAGAATGTATCCGAGGTCGCGCTCGGCCCAGACGCCTCCGTCGTTCTTCCGCCGGCGCGCCTCGGCGTACGCGAGGGCCTTTCGGTAATGTTGGAGGGCCTCGTCCGGTTCGCCGAGACGGGCGAGCACCCGAGCCAGCTCGTTCTCATAAAACGCGACCGTGGCACGCGCCGTCTCCAGGCCCGGGTTGTCGCGGGCGATCGCTTCAGACAGATCCAACGCGCGGCGGAAGGCGGCTCGCGCGTCTTCCGTACGGCCGGTCAACCGGTAATGAGTCCAGCCGATGCCGTGCAAGGAGTTGGCCACGCCCCACCGATGGTTGACGTCGTCGGGATGGTCGCGGGCCAGTCCCTCGCTCAGCGCGAGCGATCGCTGGAACGCCGCGAGAGCCTCGGCCGAGCGCCCGCAGTCGCGTTGCCGCGCGCCGATGCTGCGAAGGGCGCCGGCCAGTCGCGACCTGTAATCGGCGACGTCGGGGTAGTCGCGGATGAGATGTTCGAATATGGCCAACTCCTGCTCCGTCGAGCGCAGCGACTCGGAGGTCGATCCCGCGGTATACAACCTCTCCGACCAGACCCCGTAGCCGATGCCCAGCTCCTTCCGATACTCGGGCACGTCGGGATGCTCGCGGACGACCTGTTTGCGGATTTCGAGGGAACGCTCATGGGAGCGACGAGCGTCCGCCTCGCGTCCAAGCGCCGCCTGCTGGTTTCCGAGGTCGTTCAGGCACATCGCGAGCTTGTAGGCGTAGCGCTCGACCGTCGGGTGCTCGCCGCTGAGCCGATCGTACATCTGCGTCGCCCGCTCGAAGCAGGGCATCGCCTCCGTCGCCGACTCGACGTCCATCGTGACGAACCCGACGCGGTACCAGGCCTCGGCCGCCTCGGCCCGCACCGATGGATCGTCGGCGTGCTCGTCGAGAAACTCCTGGTAGTACCTCCGAGACGATTCGAGGAGCTCCTTGCGGAGCGGTTGCAGCCCGGGGACGTTGAGGAGCTTGCTCTCGCTGACCTTGGTGAAATACTCGTCGACCGCCTGGCGGGCCTTCTGGAAGTTGGCCTCCGCGGCCAGCCGCAGCTGGTCGGCCCGGCGCCGCTCGGCGTCGGTCCGGGCGTTCGCCCGGCCCAGGAGGACGGTCCCGGCGGCGAGCCCGACCACGGCCGCGAGGAGCAGCGTCGCCGCCCCCGCCACGAGCGGCCGGTGCCGGCGCGCCCAGCGGCCGGCCCTCGTCGCGAATGGCTCCCGGTAGCCGGCCACCGGCTCGTCGGCCATCCATCGCTCGAGATCCTCGGCCAGCGCCCGGGGCGAGCGGTAGCGGTCGCCCGGCTCCAGGGCCATGGCCTTGAGGCAGACGGCCTCCAGCGCCCGATCGATCGTCGGATCGAGCTTGCGCGGCGGCGCGAACTCGCCCTTCTGGACCGCGCGCAGCGCCGCGCCCACGTCGTCGTCCTCGACCGACGGCCGCCCCGTCAGCAAGCAGTACAGGGTGGCCCCGAGGCTGTACACGTCGCTCCGCGGCCCGAGGTCCTCCAGGTCGCCTCGGGCCTGCTCCGGGCTCATGTAGGCCGGGGTGCCCAACGCACTTCCCGGCAGCGTCTCGGCGCTGCCGCTGGCCGGGCTGGGCGCCAGCGGACGCTCGTCCGGCGAACCGACGGCGTCGGTTCGCCCCTGGACCTTGGCCAGGCCCCAGTCGACCACCAGCGTCTCGCCGTGCCTGCCGATGATGACGTTGCCCGGCTTGAGGTCGCGGTGCAGGACGCCGCGGCTGTGGGCGTAGTCGATCGCGTTGCAGACGTCGAGGAACCGACGCAGGAGCTGGCGCAGCTCCAGCGACCGCCGCCCGGGGTCGTCCTTCGACGCCGCGTCGGCGTGGAACCGACCGATGGCTTCCTTCAGGGAGTCGCCGCGGATGAACCGCATGGCGTAATACGGGCGCCCGTCGCCGTAGGTCCCCAGCCCGTAGACCGGGACGATGCCGGGGTGCTCCAGCCCGCCGGTGATCTCGGCCTCCAGCAGGAAGCGGGCGCGGCTGGTCTGGTCGTCGGCGTGGCGGTCGAGGATCTGCTTCAGCGCCACCTCCCGGTTCAGTTCCGAGTCCATCGCCACGAAAACGGCGCCGAGCCCGCCCCGGGCGTGGGGACGCAGGACGCGGAATCGTCGGCCGTCGGAAGTGGCGGAGCCGACGGAGTAGTTGCTGGTGCGGTCGGCGTCGCCGTCCGGCTCGGCGCCGCCGCCGACTCGGGCGAGCGTGGCCTCGACCTGCGCCCCGCCCGCGGCGGCGAGGCTCTCGCGGGTCGATCGGTTCAGGTCGAGGGCGGCGAGGCTCTCCTCGGGGTCGCCGCCGTGGGCCGCCAGGTGCTCGCCCGCCAGGGCGTCGAGCAGGGAGCGGCGGGACGGGGAGAGGACCCCCTGCTCGACCAGCAGGTCGGCCATCGGGCGGTCGCCGCCGGCGGTCCAGACCGCGAAGGCGGCCACGAGCTGGTCGCGGGCGACCATCCCGTTCTGCAGGGCCAGCAGGCCGAAGAGCATGTCGCGCGGGGCGTCGTCGCGTGGTGGCATCGGCTCGGCTCCCGGCCCCCGGCATCGGGCGTTGCGACGCGCCTGGAAGCCCTGCCAGGCGTGGTCGCCGGCGCGGCTCTGCGAGGCCGACGCTCATGGTAAACGAATACAGCGCAAGAGCGGAAGTGGATGCCCGAAGAGGGGCCGGGCCTCCAGCCCGAGCCGGACGCCGCGCCTGTCATCGGATGCAGTCGCGAGAGGGGTTCAAGCCCCCTTTCGGGGCCATAAGACCGAGCATGGCCACCGTCCGATCTTGGCGATTATGTTCTTGCGGGTAGTTATGTGAGGCCTGTAGCGATTGCAGGTCGTCCTTCAGCCGCCTTAGGGTCTGTATCACAAATAGAGTAGGCGCAAGTACCTTTCGATCATGGCGGTTTTGACCATTCCGAGGTAGTGGCGGGCCAGCTTCTCGAAGCGCGTGGCCACGGCCCGGCATTCCTTTATCCAGCTCACGCACCGCTCGACCACGTTGCGGCGGCGGTAGCTGTCGGGGTCGAACTTCAAGGGCCGGCCACGGTGGTTGGCCTTCTGATCCGAACGCTGGGGGATGACGGCCCCGATCCCGCGGCGGCGCAGCCAGACGCGGATGCGGTCGTAGCTGTACCCCTTGTCGCCGGCCACGTTCGCGGGCCGGCTGCGGGGACGACCGACCCGCCGAGGCACGCGGACCGCGTCCATCACCCTCTCGAACTGCGTCGACTCGTGGCGTTGACCGGCGGTCACCTCGGCCGCGAGGGGAAGTCCGCGACCGTCCACGACCAGGTGGACCTTGGTCCCGAATCCGCCGCGCGAGCGGCCCAACGCATGGTCGTCGGGCTCGTCCGCGCCCCCTTTTTTCCGCCGCCGGCGGCCGCCCGGGAGGCTCGGATCGAGGTCCCGTCGATGCAGAAGAGGTCCCAGTCGACCCGCCCCTCCTCGTCCATCCGCATCTGCAACGCCTTGAGGATGCGATCGAACGTGCCGTCGCGGCTCCAGCGGCGGAATCGGCCGTAGATCGTCGACCAGGGGCCGTAGCGCTCCGGTACGTCCCGCCAGGGGCAGCCGGTGCGCAGCCGCCAGAGCAGGCCGTTGAGCACCTTCAGGTGGTCGCGCCACCTGCGGCCGCGGCCGCCGCCCTGGGGCAGAAGCCGGCTGATCGCCTCGAACTGGGCCTCCGTCAACTCGTGCCGTCTCATCTCCGACCCTCCTTGCTCTTCCCGAACAAGGTTCTACGAAGATGACTGGCTGCCTGTTCATCAAACAGACCCTAGAGCGTTTCATTGTCCCGACTCCTTTCGAGGACTCTTGCGTGGTCTCCGACTTACACCGCGACCGCGTGCCGCTCGGCCGCGACTGCGTCGTCTCTGTCGTAGGTCGAGACTTCCGTCACGAGCTCTTCGGGGCCTTCTCCGAACAGGAGGTAGAGGGCCGGCAGGGCGAGCATGGTCAGGAACGTGTCGCAGACCATGCCGAAGAAGACGACGGTGGCGAGGGGCCGCTGGACCTCGGCGCCGATGCCGGTCGAGAGCATCATGGGGAGGAAGCCGAGGGCCGCGACGCTGCCCGTCATGAGCACCGGGCGGAGCCGTGCGAGCCGCGCCTGCTCGATGGCCTCCCGCTTCTCCGTCCCGTGGGCGATGCGGTCGCGGATGGCGCTCACGAGGATGAGCCCTTCGAGCATCGAGGCCCCGGCCAAAGCGACGAAGCCCACCCCCGCCGAGATTGTGAACGGCAGGCCCATCACCCAGAGGCCGAACACGCCCCCCACCCGCGCGAAGAGGACGCCGCTGAAGATCATCAAGGCGTCGCGAACCGAATTGAAGGTGAGGTAGAGGAGGCTCAGGATGAGCGCTAGGGCGAGCGGGACGACGATGAAGAGTCGTTTCTCGGCCCGCTGCATATTCTCGAACTGGCCGCCCCACGCGAGCGTGTAGCCGTCCGGGAGGTCCACTTCGCGTTCGACCCGCCTCCTGGCTTCCTCGACGAACGAGCCCATGTCACGGCCGCGGATGTTCGACTGGACGACGATCCGACGCTGGCCCCACTCTCGCTGAATCGTCGACGGGCCTTCGGTCTCCTCCAGCCGGGCGAGCCGGGTGATGGGGATCCTCTGCCCCGAGGCGGTCGGGATGACGATCCTCTCGAGCGCCGTCGGGTCGTCCCGATAGGACTCGGGGAGCCTGACCACGAGGGGGAACCGTCTCCCGGGCTCGAGCACCTCCCCGACCTTGATGCCCCCCGCCTCCGTGACGGCGTCGAGGACCGCCCGTGCGGGGACTCCGAACCGCGAGAGGGCGTCCCGGTCGACCTCGACCCGGAGGACCGGGAGTCCCGTCACCTGCTCGGCCGAGACGTCGGCCGAGCCCCTGACGTCCTTGACGACCCGCTCGATCTCCGCGGCCTTCGCCTTGAGCACTTCGAGGTCGTCCCCGAAGAGCTTGACGCCGATGTCGGCCCGGATTCCGGCCGCCATCTCGTTGATGCGGAGCTCGATGGGCTGGCTGTAGACGGACCGCATGCCTGGGAGCTTCCCGGTGACATCGGCCATCGCGGCGACGAGCTCGTCCTGACTCTTCGCCCGCTTCCAGTCCGCTCGCGGCCTGAGCGAGATGTAGACGTCGGAGACCTCGAACCCCATCGGGTCGGTCGCCACCTCCGCCGTCCCGGTGCGGCTCCAGATCCGGTCGATCTCGTCCGGGAACTCCTCCTTGAGGAGGGCTTCGATGCGGCCCCCGTATTGGATCGACTCCTCGAGGCTCACGCTCGCGAGCCGGATGGTGTTGATCACGATGGTCCCTTCGTTCAGGCGGGGGACGAACTCCGAGCCGAGCGTGAACCCGAGGATGGTCGTCGCCACCGTGACGGCCCCCACGAAGGCGAGCGTCGTCTTCGGGAAGCGCAGGCCGAGGTGGAGCAGCGGCCGGAAGAAGCGATGGGCCGCGCGGTCGATGACGGTCTCTTTGTCCGAGGTCCTCCGCTTCAGGCCGATGGACGCGAGGGCCGGCATCAGCGTGAGCGAGAGGACCATCGAACCCATGAGGGCGAAGACCACGGTCAAGGCCATCGGCCGGAAGAGCTTCCCCTCGATTCCCTGGAGCGTGAGGATCGGCAGATAGACGATCATGATGATGAGCTCGCCGAACATGGTCGGCTTCCTCACCTCGACGGCCGCGTCGCGGATGACGTCGAGCTTGCTCCGGCCGCTGCGGTCGTGGGCCAGACGCCGCACGCAGTTCTCGACCATGACGACCGAACTGTCGACGACGAGCCCGAAATCGATGGCGCCGAGGCTCATCAAGCTCCCCGCGATGCCGACGCGCTCCATGAGCGTCACGGCGAAGAGCATCGAGAGCGGGATGGCGGAGGCGACGATGAGCCCGGCCCGGATGTTCCCTAGGAAGGCGAAGAGCACCGCGATGACGAGCATCGCGCCCTCGAACAGGTTCCGCTCGACCGTCTTCAAGACCTGGTCGACGAGATGCGTCCGCTCGTAGGCGACCGTCACGTCGACCCCCGCGGGGAGCGCCTTCTTCACGTCCCGCATGGCCTGGTCCAGGGCCATCGTCACGTCCCGCGAGTTCTCGCCCATCCGCATGAAGGCGAGGCCGAGGACGACTTCGCCCTCGCCGTTCGCGGTGACGCCGCCGCGGCGGATGACGTGGCCGATCCCGACCTCGGCCACGTCGCCGATGCGGATGGGCACGCCGTCGCGGGCGGTGACCACGATCTTCCCGATCTCCTCGACGGACCTCGCGCGGCCGACGCCCTGGATGAGGCTCGATTCGCCGGCCCTGACGACGTAGCCCCCGCCGACGTTCTTGTTGTTCTCCTCGAGGGCCCTGACGACCTCGTCGAGCGTGAGCTTGTACTTCGCGAGCTTCGACGGCTCGGCCCGCACCTCGAACTGCTTCGCGAGGCCTCCCCAGGAATTCACCTCGGCGACGCCAGGAACCCGACGGAGCCGGGGCCGCACCACCCAATCCTGGAGGGAGCGGAGTTCGACGAGGTCGTAGACCCGGCTCGAGAGGAAGTAGTGATAGACTTCGCCGAGCCCGGTGGCGACCGGCCCCATGGCGGGGCGGCCGACGCCCTCGGGGAGCTGGACCTCGCCCAGGCGTTCGTTGATCTGCTGCCGGGCGAAGTAGACGTCGGTCCCGTCGTCGAAGATCGCGACCACCTGCGAGAGGCCGAACTTCGATATGGAGCGGACCTCCTCGAGCCCCTTCAACCCGCCGAGGGCCTGCTCGACCGGGAAGGTGATCTGTCGCTCGATTTCCTCCGGGGCGAGCTCCGGCGAGACGGTGTTGATCTGGACCTGGACCGGGGTCGTGTCCGGGAAGGCGTCGAGCGGAAGCTCCCCGGCGGCTCGCACGCCGAGGGCGACGAGGACGCCGGCCAGGAGGATGACGACGAAGCGGTTCTTCAGGCTGAATTCGATGACGGCGTTCAGCATCGGCGGGGGCTCCTTCGGGTCGGGTCGGTCACTCGCAGCAACCGGCCCCGATGGCCCCCTTCATGATTTCCGTCTTCAGGAGGAACGCCCCCTTGCTCACGACCTCCTGCCCGGGCTTGAGCCCCCAGGTCACCTCGAGGACGTCGTTCCTGTCGGTCGGCTTCGTGGTCACCCGCTGGGGCCGATAGACCCCCCGCCCTTCGGGCAGGAAGACCACCTCGACCTTGTCCTTCCGCTGTACGGCCTCTTTCGGGACGACGACGGCCTTGTGGGAAGAGCCGATTTGAATCGTCGCCTCGCCGAACTGGTTCGCCCGGAGGCGGCCGTCGGGGTTCCCGAGCTCGGCCCGGATGCGGGCCGTCCTGGTCTGCTCGTTCACCTCGGCGCCGACCCACGTCACCTCTCCGCTCGCGGTGGGCCCGTCCCCGGGGCCCGTCCCCGAAATCGAGAAGCCGACCGCCTGCCCCGGCTTCACCTTCTGGACGTCGGCCTCGTAGACGTCGACCCAGAGCCACATCCTGGAGCCGTCGGCCACGGCGAAGAGCTGGGCCGTCGCCTGGACCGCCTCGCCCTTGACGGCGTGCCGCAGGACGACGGCGCCGTCGATGGGGCTCACGACGTCGATCAGCGACCCCGTGCCCTCGGTCCTGAGGACTTCTTCCAGGGCCGCGTCGTCGAAGAGGAGGTTCTTGAGCTTCTGCCTGGCGTCGAGCAGGCTCGACTTGGCCTGATTCAAGGCCGTCCTCGTCGCGATCTCCTCCTTCCTGGGCACCACGTCCTGGGCCGCGAGCGCGCTCATGCGGCGATAGGTGTCCTCCGCGAGCTTCAAGGCCGCATCGGCCGAGAGATACTGCAGCTTGATCGTGCTCACCTCGGCGGAGTCGACTATGCAGAGGACCTCGCCTCGCTTCACGGACCGGCCGAGGTCGGCCCTCACCTCGCGGATGAAGCCGGAGACCCGGGGCGAGACGTCCGCATAATGGTTCGCGTCGTAGGCCGTCTCGGCGTTCGCGACGAGACGGTGGGCGTGCTCCTCTTCGAGGACTTCGGCCGTCTGGATGCCGATCTGGCGGGCCAGGTCCGCCGAGGCGAGGCGCACGAGGGGCAACGGGTCGCGGCAGACCTTCGCCGACCCGGACTTCGCACCGGGGAGCGGCAGCCCCTCGGCCTTGAGCGCGGCGCATTCGCTGCAGAGCGCCTCCGGCTTCGCGTGGGCCGCACACCAGCCGTCGTCGGGGAGCCCCAGAGACGCCGACGGCCCCTTGCCGCATTTGAAGCAGAAGCTCTCCGGCAGCCCGTGCTCCTTGCACATCTTCAGGTTGTATTTCTTCTCGACCTCGGGGTGGCACAGCGTGCAGACGTCCTCGGGGAGGTTCCCGTGCTCCTTGCAGAGCATGAGCTTGTCCTTCAGCTCCTCGTGGCAGAGGGTGCAGAACTTCTCGGGGACCCCGTGCTCCTCGCAGTAGAGACCGACGTCTTCGGCCGCGGCCGGAGCCTTGGCGTCGAAACGCGCCCAGGTCGGGAGCTTGCCCGGGTCGATGCGAGCCCACGAGGGCAGCCACTGGGGCCGGGCGAGCGTCGCCGAGAGGCCGGCGACCAACACGAGAACGGCCACGGACGATACGAGTAGTTTCCGCTTCATCGAGATCTCCCCCGCTGCTGGGATGGGGCGTTCGGACCACTCGACCGGGCCGTGGAGGGACTTTCCCCCGAGCCGCCGGGCGGTGGCGAAAAAAGAGGCTGGAGTTCCCGGGACGACCCGGGGACGAGCGAACGCTCGCGGGAGGGGACGTGGCGTCCCTATCCCGATGCCGACGCACGGGGCTTACGCCCGACTCAGCAGCGGAAGTTCTGGAGGAGCGCCCGAATGGCCGTGGAGTCGCCCCAGGAGGCGAGGCCGGTCGGGGTGCCGTTCAGGGTGAGATGGGCGAGCGAGTGCGGGAGGGGACTCGAAAGGAGGGCGAAAAGCCCGAAGGGTACGAACAGCGAGGGCAGCATGTCCGAGTGCGGCACTCGAACGTCGCTCGATTGCAAGGCCCCCTGGCAGACGCAGTTGTCGGTCTCTGCCGGGCAGTCGGTCGGGTGGTGTCCGCCTTCCGGAACCCCTGTCTCAATTTCCTGGGGCGCACCGTGCCCCGCCTCGACGGCCCCGCATACGAGCGGGCAGGCGAGGATGAGGAGGGCCAGGAAGGTGGACAGGTACGCTCGCACTGCGCCTCAGGCTTGAGAATATGACGGGTCGACCCATCATAAACGGTACGGCTGCGAATGCGAAGGTCAAGCGGCGGCACCGCAGGGCGATTGCACCATAAGCTATGATCCGAATAGGACTTGCTCGAGATAGGCCGTATTGCAAGCGGCCTTGAGCCGCTTGTTCTTCACGCCGAC
>NZ_JARRAG010000007.1 GCF_029589435.1 Paludisphaera mucosa
CAAGGACCCGAATGGCCGGGCTAACCGGAAACCATCCGATTCAAAGGAGGACCGTTGGCGAAGCTTTTCGATTCAGGAAGTTCGTGAGCGAGACTTCAAGCTCGACGGGTTCAAGTGGCTCAAGGAGGAGTCGTCGGACGATTTAGATGAGCTTCCGGAGCCGGAGGAACTTACCACTGACGCGATGGCGGAAATGCAGGCGGCTCTTATCGACCTTGAGCAAGTTCTCAAATTGCTAGAACAGGAGGCGAAAGCGTGATTTCGCCCAACTACGAAGAGCTGCCGGAAGGATGGGCGTCCGCGAGTCTGCAGGCCATCACCACCAATTTCGACGGGCGAAGGGTCCCACTTAGAGCGGCTGATAGAAAACTCCGTCAGGGTGCATATCCATACTATGGTGCGTCGGGAATTATCGACTATATAGACAAACCCCTTTTCAACGGGGACTTTCTACTTGTCGCGGAAGATGGGGCCAATCTGCTCTCTAGGAGCACTCCAATCGCATTTCAGGCCCAAGGAGAGTTTTGGGTCAACAATCACGCTCATGTCCTCCAGACTCGAGGCGACCTACTTCTTAGTTACCTAGAACAATTTTTGAATCATCTCGACCTTCAAAATTTCGTCACTGGTACTGCTCAACCAAAGCTCACTCAAGCAGCTCTTAACCGCATCCAAGTTATGGTTCCTCCGTTAGAGGAACAGCATCGCATCCTGGCTATGCTTGAGAGGATTCTTGAAAAGGCCGATTCGGCCCGCAACAAGCTCGAGCGGGTGCCAAGAACGATGAAGCGATTTCGGCAAGCGGTGCTCGCTGCGGCCTGCACGGGACGATTAACAGCCGACTGGCGAGCGAAGAATCCGAGTGCGGAGAATGTCGATGCCGTTCTTCGCTCACTCGGGGTCGAGCCACTTTCCGGTGGTGGACCTGATGAGGAGATTCCCGAGGGTTGGCGATGGGTGCGGTTCGGAGATGTCCTTGCCGAGTTGAAAAACGGCCTTTCGACGAAGCCGAACCAGACGCCACCCGGAACGCCGATTCTTCGCATTAACGCGGTTCGACCTTGCGAGGTGTTTTTCAGCGACCTTCGATATCTTGAGTGTTCCGAGGCACAACGGACCGAATTCGCTCTTCGGGACGGGGACCTTCTGTTCACGCGATATAATGGCAGTATCGACCTTCTTGGCGTCTGTGGGATAGTGCGTGGCATTGGTGGACGTGCATTGGTCTACCCTGACAAGCTGATGAGGGTTCGGTTCCCTTCGTCGGTGGTTCTTCCCGATTACTGCGAGCAATACTTTAGTAGTCCGGCCGCACGCGACCGGATGATTGCAAAATCGAAGTCATCGGCGGGGCAGAATGGGGTATCAGGGTCTGACGTCAAGGCTCAGCCCCTCGCACTCCCACCCGTTGAAGAACAACGCGAAATCGTAAGCCGTGTATCGGCGTTCCTCACCCTAGCCGACTCCATCGAGCAACGGGCGAAATCGGCTCTGCAACGTGTCGAGACGCTCACTCAGTCTGTCCTCGCCAAGGCATTCCGCGGGGAGCTGGTTCCCACGGAGGCCGAACTCGCTCGGAGGGAAGGCCGGGGCTACGAACACGCGAGTGAACTCCTTGCTCGGCTCAAATCCTTGGCGAAGGGCGAAACGAAGCGAGCCCGCGGGCGGAGGTCGAGCCCGCGTGCATCGACGCCAGAGGGCGACATGCTCGACTTCATGGAAGGCTAGGAGGCAGCCTCCGGCGAAGTGCCGCGTGTGCGGCCAGCGTGGGAATTGCGGGCAGGCATGCTAAGCGGCAAGCCTACCAAACCGGTTTGATGTTCTGAGGCAAGCCCACACGCATGAAGTAACGAGCAAACGATTGTGAAAGGTGCTCGCGGTACGGTGGGAGGAGCGAAAGCCTCTTCGCACCTCGCTCAACGAGAAGGGTTTCGATGAACGTCCTCGGAACCGTAAAAATGGCGTGAAAATCGACGATTCGATGCTCGGTGGTTATCTCGCTCTCGGGGAGAGAATCCATCATAAATAGGTTCCACATGTAGCCATCTTTAATGTCGTCGCACAGCCGCTTCCAAGCCTTCGGCGAAGGAACCTGATTCCGTGATTTCTCGCTGTCTTCCCAGCGAACTTTGAATTTCGAGAGCGGTAGGCACGGACAAAGGACGACGTTCGAGACCTTGCTTTGTGCTAGGTCGCACGCCTGAGTCATCACGACGACGTCGGCCTTCCTGGCCTCCGCCATTCTCGACAACCGGTCGACCGAATCCACGGGAGTCGGTCCCAAAGCTTCGCCTGCGTCGGCCTTCGGAGTTTCCCAAGTCAGAAGCGGGCACTCGGTGATGATGTCACCCTGCGTCAGCTTCGCTTGCGGTTCTCGGATTGAATACCACGTATCAGTCATCGTCTTCGTCGAATCGTCGCTCGATGATTGGGTCGGGCTCCCACTCCCGAAGCGTACTGGCCGTGATGTCGATTCGCTTCGTGAAAAGAACCTTGTCACCATGCTCGATAGCGTAGACACCACGCCACGGCCGCTCTTCCGCATCGGTGATGGTCTCCCGAACCGCCTCGGAAGGCTTCGGCAAAGGTCGGGGCAAGGCACTCGTGATTGACTCGGCAGAGGCGAGGGCCTCATCGGACGGTTGGAGCATGACTAAGCCCGCAGACAGGAGAACGCTCCTGGTGATTGGGCCGCTGGTAATCCTCTCCGACCGAGGTCGTGGGACCGGCTTCCGAGGTCGGTAAGCGGCAGACGTCGTGAATCCAGTCTCTGCCCAAGCTGCCAAATCCTCATCAACGTGGACGTTCGTAGCAGTCGCGTAGGGCGTCATTCGGGGGCGGTGGGTCGCGTGCATCGTGCTCATTTCTTCTGCCTCCACACCGCTTCTTGCATGTCCCGAGTCGTGAGTTCGACAAAGGCCCTGACAATCGAGTCGTGGGCGTCGCGAAACCAAGTGTCGATGCCTTTCTGGGTTCGGTCGTCGCCGATACCTCTCGCCGTCAGGTCGAACAGGATAATCGGTTTGCTGTCAGAAATCCTCATGGCACTCCTGACGTTCACATGAAGCCTGCCCTGCCCATTCGGGAAGCGGAATGCCAACCGCCAGTTTGCGGATTCCGGCTCTAGCCTGCCCTCGTGTCTTTTCCAAGAGAAGTCCGAGAAGACCTTGCCCATATCGATGACCGAATCCAGACCTAATGAAAAATCGATGTGGTTTACATATGTAAGTTCAAGCTGCTTCGGAGTCAGTTCCTCCGGCCGTAACTCTCTGAGAAAGTCGCGAAACGCATCTAGCTTCTCTTTGAAGAGGGCAAAAACGCTCTCAAAATGCGGGTATTCGTCGTCGTCGGACTTTCGACGCCAGTTGTAGTGGAAGCGTTCTCTCTGGACTTGAATGAGCCCGTTGCCTTCTGTCTCCTCGAACCAAATTCGGGGCAGGGGTGGTAGGTCGAGAATCTGAAACTCCGGCTCGCCACCCGTTCCGGTGGCTGTCTCAAACACGGTCGGAAGCGGTGGCAGCTCCTGGCAGGTCGAGAAGGCTGGTTTGTATCTCTCCCACAAGAGCCCAAGATACGGAGCCAAGAGTTCTTTGACCGGGTCAAACGAGAGGCCGCATACCACCTCGTTGATGGGTGGTGCCTCGAAGTGCAAATCCTCGAAAGCTGCGGCGGTCGTCATCTGGTAGTCCTCTTAGCTCCTATTATCCGGGGTTGATGTTGCATTCAATCACGAAAACGCGACACAAACCCTTTCAGACAATGGCTTTGATGCCGTTGTCAGACAACCCGCCTCTGAGTGAGGGGCGAGACTAGCCCTCAATTCTACCACTCGGACCATCCTGAACGCCCGGCAGGTTCCCTAAAATCACCAGACAACCTATCTTACGATGCCATAGTGGCTTCTGTTGAGGAATTTCGGACCGGGAGCCCGCCGTATTTCCACGAGTCTCGAGCCTGGTTAGGTCTTGGTGCTCTACGAATAGAGCTTGTCCATCGCCTCTTCGTAGTCCGAATCGGCGGGCTGGACGTACCGCTCGATGTGCTGCATCCCGACGTTCCCGCTCTTCCGCTGGGCGAACGCCCGGCCGAACTTCTGCTCGGCCTGCTTGAGAGCGGTGTGCCGCATGAGATGGGCGTGTAGGTTGACCTTCTCGTCCTCGGGCACGTTCGCGTTCGCCATCCCCTGAATCTGCTTCAGGAAGCGGTCGGCGTCCTTCCTGAGCATCGGCGTCCCTTCTCGGCTCTGGAAGACGGTGCCTTTCCCTCTGCCTCGCTCGTGCTCGAAGTAGTCGGCCAGGGCTTCTCTCGCCTCGGGGGAGAGGTAGACGTCGTCTCGACGTTTCCCCTTCCGCTTCACGTTGCGGAAGTTCTTCCCGTCGAACTGCTCCATCTCGACGCCGAGCGTCTCCGAGATTCGCATCCCGGTCTCGAGGAGGACGACGAGCAAGGCCCGCTTCCGTCTCGGCTGCTGATTGGCCTGCGTTTGGAGGGCACAGAGCTTGTCGGCCGCTGCGAGGACTCGACTCCTCTGGAGCTTCGAGAGCCCCTTGGCCGGGGGGACGGTGGTGACCAAATCCGTGACTCTCTCGAAGGGATTCCCCGCGAGGAACGGCCGCTTCGCTTCCATCCATCGGACGGCACGCCTGAGCGTGGCCGTCGTCCGATTGACCGAGGTGGGGGCGTAGCCGCGGCCGTCGTTCGCGTCGTTCTCAAGCCACCGGACGAATCCGAGGGAGACGCTCCGGGTCCAGTCGTCGATGGAATCGGAGCCCATCGTCCTCGTGAAGTAGCCGAGGAAGAGTTCGAAGTCCCGCTTCTTCGCCTGGAGCGTCGTCTTCGGGGCTCCGGCCACCTCGGCGTGGCAGTAGGCGACGAGCCATTTCACCAGGCTCCGACCGGCCTCGGCCGTCGCAACCTGCGAGGGTCGTTCGGAGAGGGCCAACTCGAATTCCATCACCTCTCCCTCCCGAATCCACGCCGAATCTTCTGCTCGGGCGGCGACGGGGAAGGAATCTCCGGCGTCCCGGTCGAGCGGTCCTGCTCGTGTTTCCGCTTTCGAGCGAGGTCTTTCCGGAGCATCTCCTCGATGACCTTCCTCGCCTTTTCCCCGACATAGAAAGGGGTCTGACGCTCCAAGGCCGCAAGCCGTTCGGCAAGGTCTTGGATGAGACCTCGGTCCGCCGCCTCGTCGAGGACCTCCAGAGTCCAGAGCGGGTCAATCTCCCGTGCGTGGGCCCTGCTCTTCAGAACGAGTTGCTTTCTCGCCTTGACGTCGTCCATGAGCACGAAATCCGCATGCTCCTCGACGGCCAGCGATATGACGGCCCTGTCTCCGTCTCCTCGCTCTCCCGCCCTCCCGAGCGACGGGATGTCCATCAGGTGTTTCGGGTCGCGGACTTCGAGCCAAGGAGGGGGGGCGGCGGCCCAGCGTCGAACGGCTTCGGGAGTCTCCTGGTCGTTCATCTCCTTGTCGACGACGACTCTCGCGGTGAGCACGCGGTCGAACAGGGCCGGGAGCACATGGTCGCAGCCGATGAGGACGAGGTAGTGGAGGGGCCCCATGTCGCAGACGACCATCATTGGGGCCGGGCCTTCCTCAGCCGGTCTCGCCCCGTCGAACTCCCGGCCAGGTCGACGTCCTGGCCCAACCCCCGTCGTTTGAGGATTTCCTCGGTCTCCTGGAAGCTCAACCCGAGGGCGTCCTGGAGCTGGCGATGCGAGAGCTTGGCCCGGCGGAACTGCTCCATCAAGTAGACCTCCTTCGCGTCGCGGTTGAGGTCTCCCGCCCCGGAGCGGAGCTCCCGCTCGATGTCCTGGGGGATTTCAAAGCTGATGGTCATCGGTCGTCTCCTCGTCGTCTAAAATCTTATGTCCCCAAAGGTTCTCACGTTTCGGGGCCCGAATCAAGCCTCCAAAGGCCTCCCGAGGCAGGGCCAGCGCTCACTAACATGTCGATCCTCTAACGACTTCCATCAAGTAGTCGTCGCTCCATCCGCATCCGCGTCGCTTCATGGCGACGCTGTCCCGCCCGGGGTGCCGCTTGAGCAGGGACAGGCAGAAGCGATTCAGCCAGGCCATGTTCTGGCGCAGGTGCTCCTCTCGGATTCGCGACTCGTCCTCGCGGAAGGTCACGTCGAGGGTCCAGTGGCAGCCGTTCTCGATCCCCCAGCGCGAGCGGACCGCGTGGGCGAACGCCTTAGCGTCGGGCTCGACCGGCAGGCTGCTGATGTAGTAGCGGACGTCCTCCGCCGTCTTTCCCTCGCGGACGACCTCGGAGATCGCCACGCCGATCGACCTCAGCCCCCGCCACGCCTCGAAGCCGGGGAGGTCCTTCGGGGCCTCGAGCTGGATGTACGTCCGCGACTCGCGACGGCCGTGGGCCGCCTCATCGACCTGGAGGCGGCCGACCGGCTCCCCCGCGAACCCTTCGTCCCAACGCCCCAGGACGTGGGCGACGGCCGCCCGATGCAGCGTCCCCTGGTTCCCCTTCAGCGCCAGCACGTAGTCGCCGCCGGCGGCGACGACCGCCCCGGCGACCTCCCTCTGGCAGCCCATCGCGTCGATCGTCACGACGCCGCCGGAGACGTCGATCAGCTTCAGCAACTCGGGGATCGCAGCGATCTCGTTCGACTTCTCATCGCAAGCGACCTGGCCCAGCGACAGGCCGTACTCGCTCGCCCAGGCGGTCACCGAGTGCAACGCCCCCAGGCCGTTCTTGCGGTCGTGGCTGCGACGCAGGGTCTTGCCGTCGATCGCCAGCGTGGGCCGCTCGACGCCCGTCTCGGCCGCGGCCTCGTCGCGCAGCGACCGCAGCCAGGCGGCGAAGCACGGCTGGAACGCCTCGGGCCGCAGGGCCATCAACACGCGCCGGAAGACGTCCTTGCACGGCACCCCGTTCGGCAGCGGCAGGATCGACTCGAGCAGACCCCGCTTGAACGCCGCCCACCGCGCGATCGCCGTCGGCCCGGAGGCCCCCGCCAGGACCGCGACCAGGGCGATCACCACCACCGAGGCCAGCGGATGCTTGCGATTGATCTCCGACCGCGGGTCATCCAGGTCCTGGAAGAACGCCGCCACCTCGTCCATACCGAACCGGCTCGCATCCGCCATCGACCGACCCCCGTCCCCCGCGCCGTGACGCCGCCTGGAGATGGTCTAACCGATGACTCGATCCGGCGCAAGCCGCCAGACTCCGCCGAATCTACCTATAAGTGCGCGCTGGCCCTGCCTCCCGAGGCCGACCTTCGGGGTCATAAGGTACATTATGTCCCCATAGCACGTAATCATGGTCGCGTGCAACTAAGTCTGACAGTATAAAGGGAGGCTTTCTCCAACAAAAACGTTCCTTGGGGGTCGATTTTGAGTAGGTTCAGGCAACATCATCCCTAGTGTGGGCCCCGGGTTAGACTTGTCGGTCTAACGGAGCTGTTCCGGTCCAGCAACACATCGTGGGAATTATTAATGGTTGGTCACCTAGAACAAAGAAACGATTTTCCTTTAGGTCAAAAGTTTTTCTTTGATTTACGTTCTCGGTTCTAGTTGAATTAAAAATTATCGGAGCCTAGCCGAGTTCAGGTGGCTTTGACTCACATTTCCTAAGGAGGTTCTGGAGATGGAAGATATCACCAGACGAGATGCTGTGAAGCTGGTAGCGGCCGGGACGGCTGCAGCTGGAGGATTTACCTTCGCTGGCGTTTCCAATGCCGAAGCTCAAGAGTACAAAAAGGATGGTCAGAAGAAAGCTGAGGGACTTGGTGGTGGCTCCGCGAACACGGTGCCCGGCATCAAGCTTCCGGACAATCTCGGTGCGGCCCTGGGTGGGAGCCCCGAGGACGCTGCGAAGACGTTCATGAGGTTGGCCACGCAGGGGATGGCCCAGGTGATGGCTGACGCGGTCGCCGGGGCCATCACCCAGGCGGTCGGCGGGAACCTCGGTGCGGGCACCCCCGACTGGGTCAAGCTCGTCAAAGGACTCATCGTCAACCTGAACTGGGAGACTCCCGGCAACACCACCATCAGCACCGTCGCGGCCTTCGCCAAACCTGGTTCAACGGGTGGCGGGCCGGCCCTCGGTGGTGGCGGGTTCGATATCGCTATTCATGGCACGTTTTAAGACGTGTTTCGCCGGATGGCAGACCTCACTGACCAAGTGCCACGCATGACGACAAAAGGGGATCTTTAATGCCCGAACAGAACACGGTGCCCGGCATCAAGCTTCCGGACAATCTCGGTGCGGCCCTGGGTGGGAGCCCCGAGGACGCTGCGAAGGCGTTCATGAGGTTGGCCACGCAGGGGATGGCCCAGGTGATGGCTGACGCGGTCGCCGGGGCCATCACCCAGGCGGTCGGCGGGAACCTCGGTGCGGGCACCCCCGACTGGGTCAAGCTCGTCAAAGGACTCATCGTCAACCTGAACTGGGAGACTCCCGGCAACACCACCATCAGCACCGTCGCGGCCTTCGCCGAGCCTGGCTCAACGGGTGGCGGGCCGGCCCTCGGCGGTGTTGGTTTTAGCATCGGTATTCATGGCTCGTTCTGAAACGAGAGTTCGCCGGACGGCAGGCCTCACTGTCCATTCTTGGGATGGAACCCTTGCCGTCCAGGCGACTACTCCCAGTACGTCGAATCCGTAGAGATTCGAAGCCGGGTAGTGCGAGCGAGCTTTAAGGCGAGAGCGGGCGTCGGACGGTCCTAATTCCGATATTCACTCGGTCGGGCTCTTAGCCAACTACCAAACCCACCGGCTCCCAACCGGTGGTCGTTCAGTCACCAAGAGACACGCATATCGACGGAAAGGATTCTTGATGGTCGAACAGAACACGGTGCCCGGCATCAAGCTTGCGGACAATCTCGGTGCGGCCCTGGGTGGGAGCCCCGAGGACGCTGCGAAGACGTTCATGAGGTTGGTCACGCAGGGGATGGCCCAGGTGATGGCTGACGCGGTCGCCGGGGCCATCACCCAGGCGGTCGGCGGGAACCTCGGTGCGAGCACCCCCGACTGGGTCAAGCTCGTCAAAGGGCCTACTTTTGAGTTTTTCTGGGAAACCCCAGGGGACACCCCTCTTCGCAAGACTGTAGCTATCGCTAGGAGCGGTGAAGGAGTTGGTGGTCCGGCCCTCGGCGGAATTGATATTAGAACGGGTGGTTGCGGCGGGTTCTAAGAAGCTAGTCGATTTCAAGCACCCGCAGGCGAAACTCAGGTTTTCACTTCCCATACTGCTCCAGTTGAGGCGAAATCATCCTTCTGTAGTTCGAGGGAACAGATGGCTTTGCAAATCGTTGAAGGAATATCAATTACTCTGGAGTCTACCACACTGGGTGGTAAAGACTTGAGTATTGAACCTAAGCTACAAGAGCAATCAGAATGGTGCTGGGCGGCGTGTCTAGACATGGTACTTGAAGCAAACGCAGACTTTAGCAAAAATCAATGCGATTTTGCGAATGCCGCGTATGAATTGACTGGTTGCTGCCTTGCTCCGTCTAGCTCGCTTTGCAATCAACCTATTCCTGTCATCCAATTCCGACAAGAGTATGAGCGATATGGGTTTGCAGCTCAATTTTATAACGGCTCCATCTCATTCAACGCCGTCAAGCTAGAGGTCGATGCCGACCGGCCCGTTCAAGTTGGAGTTTCTTGGACAGGTGGCGGTGGCCACGCGATGCTCATCACGGGTTGGGACCAAGAGGGCACTGAACAATTTGTGTTCGTGACAAACTCGTTGGACAGAACAAAAACTCGCGTGCGATATAGTGACTTTTTGACTGTTTCGAATCAGGGGACGTGGAACTGGTCCTGGACTGGTATCAAGAGGTAAATCCCATGGCAGACGCAGAGACTCTCCCTCCTAATGTCTTGAACGCCATTGCCTCTAAGCTTGGAGGTGAAATCCCCAAAGCCTTAGGAGCCAATCTTGGGCTCCTCGGCGGTGGGCCAGCGTCGTTAAAAGAAACCTTCCCAGTCTGGATGCTAGAAGCAGCAAGCATTCTTGAGCCGACCGACAACCTTTCGCTTCTGGCCAAGAATACGGGACATTGGCACCATCAGTTAGCATCGGCAGCAGGCCCACTCGCTTACGCACGGTCAATGCCTCTGGGGGCCGACCCACAAAGTTGGTCTATTAGACAGGTTTCTACTTCAGACCTTACAACCAAGGTAAACGATTGCATTATCTGGGTTGATGCCAACATCCCGGGCAACTGGACCACACGACTTTTGACTATCCCTGCCTATCACGTTCACGCATTCTGGTTCATCGACCCCCTCAATCCGGCGAACCAGGAGGTCGTGGTCATCTCGTCTCCTCAAAACCACGCCCTGGTCACCAATAAAATTTATACGCCAACAGAATTGTTAAATGAATTGAGACGAAGTTCGCATATTAAAGGTCTGGCCTAAATAGCAATTTGTCACAATATTTATTAGTGGTGGCTTATACGAAGTTTGTTCTAGTGAACGCTTCTACAAACAAGCCGTACAACCGATGCAATCTTTACCAGTAGAACATTAAGGGCCGGTCATTCGATGATGCCCTTGACCGTCTCAGTGGAACCACCCAATGGAAGGCGAAACAATATGATTTATATTAATATGTATACATGAGCGAACGATGTTGCCATTATCGGACGTGAGATTTGAGTCCTTCTTGACCTCGTCTTTTCCCCGACTCAGCTGTCAAATCGCTATCCGCTCAATTTCATCGAGCGTGATTTCGTCATCGGTCCGGTCGTAGAGTTGGGTCGTCTTCGTTGAGGCGTGCCCAGCGATTTTCCGGGCCTTGTCGATGTTGCCTCCAGCCGCCATGAACGCGGTGATTCCCGTCGCCCGGAACGAGTGGTTGCAGAGCTTGTGCGTGAGCCCGGCCTCGGCCGCCCTCCGCTTCACCATCGCCCAGGCGTCGCCCCGCCGAAGCGGCGTCGCTTTCAACTCGCCGCTCCTGCGGTTGCTCGCACGGAAGAGCGGCCCTCGCTTGTCGCCCTCGATTCTCGCGGATTGGATGTAGGCGTCGAGGTACTCCTCGGCCTTGTGGTGCACCGGCACCTCCAGACGTTTCCCGCCCTTCTCGTGAAGCCTGAGCCGCCATTTCTTCCCGTTCGCGTAGTAGTCGTCCACAGTCATCGAGAGCACCGCCGTGATTCGTGCGAACGAGTAGGTCATCACGGCGATGAGGGCCCTGTCCCTGAGTCCCAAGAGCGTTGAAGGCTCGATGCTGGTGAGAAGCGTTCGAGCGTCCTCGGCCGAGAGGTACGGCGTGAGCCCCTTCGAGACGACGTGCTTCGGGCCTCGCACGGAAGCTGCGGGGTTCACCGGGATGATTTGCCCGGTCACCATCCAGTCGAGGAGCATCTTGATGGCGGCCAGGTGCTGCTTGACGGTGGACTTCGACCTGGTGACGCCCAGCTCCTCGACGTAGGCGGCGACGGCGATGGGCTCCAGGGTTTGCAGCGTGAGCTTGCGGTCCTCGCACCACAGAAGGAACTGAGCGACGGCCTGGGCGTAGGCCGCTCGCGTGTTGGCGTTCCGAATCTGGGCGGTGAAGAACTCGACGAAGCGTCGCCCGGCCCGGTCGCCCTCGTTGACGATGAGGGCAGGGAGGGTGAATCGCGAATCCCGCCGCTGAATCTCGCCGCTCATCGGCTGCCTCCTCGTAACGCGACCTTGAAGCCCCGGGCGTAGAAGCGGAACGGGTGGAAGACGGCCTGGTGGTCGTCCATGAGCACGCGGAATCCTTCGACGTAATCACGCATCCGGCGAAACTGCGTCCCCCAGGAGACGGCCTCGGGGTCGGTGGGTTCGATGTGCCTGCTCAGCTCGTCGAACGCATGGCGGGCGTCGAGAGCCTCGCAAACCCCGTCGATATCGGCCTCGGGCCAACCTTGCTCGCGGGCCTTCCTGCGGAAAGCACCAATCAGCTGACACGCGTCGTCAGGGTCGAGGCGGCGAAAGCCTTCGAGACTCATTCCGACTCTCTGCGTCACGCTCCTCCTAAGGGATGTTCTATGGTTCGACTCATCGTTAATCCCGCTCCTCCGTGAGGAAAGCTCGGAGCGAGCCCGCGGGGTCTTTGACCCTCGGTCCTTTGAGGAAGTCCTCGGGCAGCTCTTCCGTGTGCGGGGTCACCTGGCCGCTCAAGACGAGGTCCTTCATCGGGTCATCCTTCAAATCCCAGGACACCGGCGTGATGGATGCCACTCCGATTTCGCGGTCGGTGACGACGAGCGTCGTTCCGGCTTTCACCTCGGCGAGGTAGGCCGAGAGCGAGTTCTTGAGTCGGGTGATGGAGACTCGTTCCATGCTCATGGCCACCACGGCTCCTTGGCCCAGGCCAGGAACGGCTCCCGATGCGACTCGGGCCAGACGTTCAACGCCTCCATCAGCTCGAAGCGGCCGCATCCCCATTCGGTCGAGGAGTCCCACACCGCCAGGACGAAGCTCGCGGCGGCCCGCTCGCCGTGCGAGACGCCGCTGACGGCCCAGCGGTCCAGCTCGGTCGGTTCCCAGGGGGAGACGCCGGTGGCGTCCCGAAGGCAGGGGAAGCTCTTCGCCAGCTCGGTCATTCGGTCGCGTCGTCGTTCCTCGTTCATGCTCCTCCTAGTTCATGCTCCTCCTATGGCATCCGCTCGGCATTCACTCAGTGACTCGTGGGGTTCGTGCCGTAGGCCGCCTTGAATCCCCGGGGGTCCGCGGTGTCCAGATTCAAGCTGAATTGAAGACGCTCCCACAGCCATTTTGCCGCAGCGTCACTCTTCAAGGGCTCGACCCACCGCTCGTCATTGCTCGTGGGCAGATGAGGACCCGTCCACAGCCCGCGTCGCTCGTCCCAGATTTGGACTTCGAGCCTCTTTGGGCCAGGCTCTTGCCCGACGGCGTCGATTGCCGGATTTAAGCCCCACCTGAGGGTCGGTCCATCATGTGCCTCGAACTCGGCGAGCACTCTGCCGCATTTGTCGGTCAGCTGTAGTTTCATGTCCCTCCCTGGCTTTGAATGCACGCATGTTCTAGCACGGTTTTTACCGGACATAAAGGGCGTTATGTCCGGTAATCGGCACGAGGGCAGTGCCCGGAAGAGAGATAGCCTTTAGTTGAGCGGAAGCCTCGCGGACAGTTCGAGCTGAGCCGCTCGGCTCGTCCCGCAAGCCACTCCGTATTCCACGTAACGGCCTGCTCGACGGCGTATTGGGCACTTAGTCCCCAACTGCACGCCTTGTTGTAGTGGACGACGAGGTGTTCGCCGAGTTGCTGGAAGTCGCCGATGTGGAGAAGAGACATCTCGATGGCCTGGTTGGCGGCATTTAAACACTCATTCCACTGCTCGAGAGAACGAATCTTGAGCATGGCCTCGCGACGGTGCCCGACGGCGATATCAAGCCAGCAAAACCCTTCCTTGGATTCGGCCAGACGTCGGAACCCCCGGGAAGTCCCAGTGTCCTCGGATAGCCGAGCATACGCCTCGAGCGCCCATTCCCTCGGATAAAGGTTGAAAGCGTGATCTGCCCACACTATGAGGTCCATCGTTGCCCCCCGCCGCTCGCAAGCGAGTTTACCCCGCCGCTCAAAATCTCCTTGCGTGGGCTAGGTGAGCCTCGGAAATGCCCGGGTCTCGCTGAAGCTCACTGTGGCGGACTATCTCAAGGCCATCCAGTGCGGCGGTCAAGGCTGGGTCGCGGAGATCGACGAAGGAGTCGTCGGCTTCGCCGACGTCGTAAACATCCGGGTGTTGTTTGGCCTTCCCGCTCATGAGGGACACAGCAAACGGCTTCACGAGGCGATGGTGGAGTGGCTGTGGGCCAGGGACCTCGAGCGACTCCGGGTGACGACCGGTCCGGACACTCAAGCCGAGAGGTTTTACGGAGCGGAGGGATAACTGGTCGTCGGACGGACCGACGGCGGAGGACGCTCGAGGCCCGCATGAAACGCCAGGGGGCGAGTCACGTTCGCGGCTCTGTGACATCCTGTTCCGCGAGGATCGGTAGCTCCTGCACCGCTCTTGAGGCGGTCATGAACTCCAAAAGTCCGTTAGTCCATCCCTGTTCATGGGTGTTCCGGGCGGAGCAACCGACGAAGTCTTACGCGAGAGGTTCGGGTGCGGCAGCCCGAAGTCCTTCATCCTCGCCATTTAGCATCGCCAGGACGGAAGATAAAGGGCGGCAGGAGCGGCAGTCGGCCCGCGGGATGGGGCTTACTTGTAACACCTCAGCGTATAAACTTGTAAGAAGCAGGGAGTTTAGCTGGCACGCTCCCTCGGCACTGTTCCAAAATGAGGCCACGATGGGTCTTAACGCGACTTAACGTATTGTGGCGTGATGGGTTGTGGTTCTCGTTGCCATGCTTGCGGTGAGCAAAATGGTAAGCGAACCCGCTGGAATAGGGAACGACGAGCAGGTAGCGATCGAACGCATCTTGCGTGATGAGGGACCAAAGGTTCTGCGGACTCTCAGGCACAAGTTCGGATTGGCTTTTAACGTCCAGGATTACGAGGACATTCTCGCTCAATCTCTCTATCTACTCTGGAAATACTGGGACCGGTACGAACCTAGTAAGGGTCCATTGAGTCACTGGTTTTTCGGGATCGCCCAACGAGTAGCGATAGATCTCTTGAGAGCAACTGCATCCAATCGAGCATCCAGTCTCACGTTCATCGACCAGCCGATTCAGAAAGCTCCGGTCGAACCGAGAGCTCCCAATTCTATCGAAGAGGCTCTACACGCCGTCTTGGAATCACTCTCGGAAACCGATCGGACGATTATTCTACGCTCTGCTTCTGCTGATGAGCAGGAATCATGGGCCGCAAAACTGGCCCCAGAGTTGTCCATGTCCGCAGGTGCAATTCGTGTTCGACGAATACGAATTCAGGAAAAAATTCGTACGGCAATGGCGGAACGGGGTTACATGACCAAAGTCATGTAGATCGACATATCGAGCGCGAAGGAGAAGTGAACGATGCTCCACATTGAAAACCGACAGTTGCTGTTGGCTCGTCTTGATGCTTTTGTCCAACAGGTCACAGAATTCACTTCTGACGAAACCTCACACAACACTGCGGAGAATTCTTCCGAGCGACTAGAGGTAGATCTCGGTGCAGTCATGCGTCAAATGCTAGAACATGCAAAACTGGATGGGGCTCTCGTGGATCCTGCACGACGGAGCTTTTTGGAGGCTACTTGGCACCGGCTCAATAGAGTAAAATTACTAGAGGCTTCCTCGGATCATAGGCCTAGGCAGGCGGTTGAAATGCTCCACGAAAAGCTTAGGCGGAATCATCTCATCGGAGTGACAGCAACGAACCTGCCGCCAGAGCGGACGGCTGAGATGCTTGAATGGGCATTAACTGCCATCGCGCAAGCTATTCATGGGCAAATGCCTCGCAGCCTGATGCGAACTGGTGGTGGGCAATTTCGAATTGACTGGACTGACTCCGATGGGACAGGCTACTGGGAGGACGAGATTCCTTCGACCTCGTTTTCAATTCGTCGAGTAGCTCAAAGGTGTTTCATGTCACCCGGTGGCTTTACCCCGACCATCGCAGATTATCTAAGCACCGTATTTATAGGTGCCTTGCGGGGAGGTTCGAATTCTAAGATGAGGCTCGAGGGCCTAGATCAATCAGGAGCAACCCCTGATGGAAAGACCACATGGTTGCGATGGATGGCCCCGGAGGTCGATGTGTTCCTCACGGATCAATTTGAAAAGGCCTTGGCTCAACTCCATAACGAGCAAAATAGCCGGGTGGCACAGGAAATCGAAGAGGTTGCAGATGTTGACGAATCACGAGATGATTCGTGGCTTTGGAATGTCGATACCGACCTTGCATTCCGGTTCGAGGCTGCTTTCAGAGTAGCCCTCTTCTGCGACGATGCTCACGTGAACATGCAACCTTCGCAACTCGACCAGTTGAGCGAAGTTGTCGAAAGCCATGTTGCGGAGTCCAAGAACGAAGACGCCAGGAGGTTAGCCGCCTTAATGCGTCGGCGTGAGGCAAAAGCCAAGGCCGGATTAATGAGAGTGGAACGCAGCGTGGCAACACGTAAGCTCGCGGATTCATTCATCAAAATCTGAAGTGGGCTGTGGTACCAGAGGTCACGATAAATCGCCCCTGGTACCACAGATACGACCAAACCTTCCAGTCCACCATCGTCGGCGACTCGGTAAGCTGGATTTGGTGCACCAAGAAGCCCTGTTTGTGGTTCTCCGGCTTTCCCTGAGTTGCCGACGGCGCTCGTATTTCGATAAGTGATGACGACTTTAGGCCCTTTGCTAAACGAAAGGGCGACAAGAAGAAGTCGTGGTAGTGGCCTGTTAGGACCACGTCAATCCCTCGACGGAATGCGAGCCTTTGCAAAAGACCTTGTGAGGTCGGGTCCAGAGGTAGGGCATCTCTATACCATTGGAAGTTACGGTTAGAGATCAGGCCATGGTGGCTGACCAGAACGCGGATGCGTCGCCGAACGCCGTCCGGCAAACCTTCAGCGTCGCTCCGATTCAGACATCGGATTAATCCTCGTAGCTCACCTCGGGCATAACTTCCGCCCGCGCGTAGATTGCCCGCATTGTCCTGGAGTCCGGAGTTGGAATCGATGCCGAAGATCTCCAACATTAAGCCTCCCTGGCGGATCTCTTGGCGCCAAGGCGTTTCAGGCAAATTACCGGGGACGAGCGTTGAATTATGAGCGGGAGGACGAATATTCCATGGCGTGATCTTTCTTCGTTTCCATCCGTTCCAATGATCATGATTTCCGGGAACCATAAATATATGTTTTGACGGTATTTCGAGACCAGCGACTTGTAGGCCTTCTGGATCAGACACCCATTTCGATTGGAGCAACGTATGAGCGACGTGAAATTCCGAGGTGCTGCCTCGCTGCGTTAGATCGCCACTCACGACAACCCAAAGTGGTTGATCATCGGTTAGAGAAGTTTTTACAATGGCATGCTCGAATCCGAGTTTCAGTCCCGTCGCTAGTATACGATGATGTCCCCAGTATCCTTCGTTTCCTGAAAAATCAGTATTGTCCAGAACATTGGACATATGAATATCAGAAACATGAAAGAGAACGATTTGATCCACGAATACCCTCGACTTTCGACGTCGTATTGCCCAGCGGTTTAGGACTCGGCTCCGGGTTCTTGGGGGAAACCCCAACCAATATACAGACCATCTGAGAGAATTCATCGTCTTCGTAGCACAACATGCCGGTTTTTCATTGAAGCCGGAACGAACACTGCCCTGCGGTCGAAGTTTCCTTAGAATCTCGCCTTGTCCGATCCTCTTGTTCACGTCGCCCTCCAGCCGACGGCCGAACGATCGAGTCGCTCTTTCTCTTCGGAGGTTGCACCGAAGACGACCAAAGCCGAGGGGAACGGGGCCGATTGCTTGCCGCCCCCGAATTTGAGCCGCCCTTCGATGAACCAGACGCTCGCCTTGCCCGCGACGTGCCGGTGCCAGTAGCTCGTCTCGGTCCTCGCCGGGATGAGCAGCACGACGAGCCCGGCGTCACCGGATTCGAACTCGCTTCGGGCTTTGCAAACCCACTCCCCGAGGCCGCGGCCGTAAGGAGGATTCACGAACACCCGACCCTTCCAGGGAAGCTCGAGCCCGTCGTCCTCGGCGGTGAATCTTACCCGTGCTTTCACGGGGCCCTTCTTGCTCGGCGAGCACGGGTCGAGGTCGAACCTCCCGAAGACCGAATACAGCACCTCGAGCAGCTGGCTCGGGGTCTCCCACGCCTGGCCGATCGACGAATTGCCGGTGGTGGTGTAAAAGGACTTCGTCCTTCCTTCGGGGGTTAGATGGGCACCGGCCCCTAGGGCGACCAGGACTCGCTCCAACGGCGCGAGACGTCCCATGCCGCCTCGCTCGAGCGTGCCTACGGTCGGTTGGCTGACCCCGGCGACGCGTGCCAATTCTCGTTGCGAGAGCCCTCTCCGCGTGCGGAGGGTGCGAATCACCTCGGCCATCGGGACGGACGCCGCATTTCGACAGCTGACGACGACGTTCAACGCCGCGAGGGATCGTTGGAATGCGGCGACGCCGCCCCCGCCTCCTTCCAACCCTCGCACCGTCCGCTCGGCGATCCCGGCCCGTTCGGCGAGCTCGACCTGCGTCCAACCGCGAGCCTTTCGAGCCTCGCGGAGGCCCTTCGCGAGCGGTCCTCGACCGGCAGGGTTTTTCGCCATGGACGGCCTCGTGGCGGCAGATATTCGGAAGGGTTTTTAGTCGTCCGGGAGCCCGCCGCCTCCGCCCGCTTCCGGCCCACTCGTCACGTGCTCGGCAAGCTCGGCCTACATCGGCATCCCCATGTCGCGCGGCCGTTCCATCGGCTTCGGCGGCTCGAATTTCGGCGTGGCGAGGTTCGCCTCGATCGCGGCCTTCGACACTCCGACCGCAGGGCGGACGTTCATCGGCCCGTCCCGGCCTTGCACCTTTCCGAGGTCTCGGCGTTCGAATTCGCCCTGCTGCCGGAGTGCGTAGTCCAGGTCCTTCGCCGCACCGTGGATCTGCAACACCCCCCCGCCCACGATCCTCCCGAGGATGTATTGCGGCCGTCCCTGCGGCTCGACCGGCCGCGCCCCCAATTCGGCGGGAATCATCATCCGCTCCGTCGCATGCTCCTTCCCCCGGGCGAAGACCGCGAAATCGCCCTTCACGGGCGGCTCCCCGCCGTGCCACACCCCGACCGTCCAGAACCGATCCTTGTCGTGGGTAACAGGAGCCAGAGGTTCCGGGCTGGTCCCGGGCGGCTCGACCATCGGCCCGGCCGTCCTGGGCGTCGCGAAGATCGCTTCCAGATCCGCATTCGTGACGCCGACCGCGGGGCGGTCGTCCTTCGGACGCTCGCGGCTTTGCTCCTTCGCGAAGTCCCGGCGTTCGAAGGCGCCCTGCTGCCGCAGCGCGTGGTCCAGGTCTTTCGCCGAATCGTGGATCTCGATCACCCCCTTGGCGATGATCCTGCCGAGGACGTATTGGGTCGCGCCCGTCGGGTCGACGGGCAGGGATCCCAGCGCGGCCGGGAGGATCATCCGTTCGGTCGCCTGCTCCTTCCCCCGGGTGAAGACGGCGAGGTTGCCCTTCACGGGCGGCTCCCCGCCGTGCCACACCCCGACCGTCCAGAAACGGTCCTTCTCACGGGCGTCCCCGGCCAGCGGCTCGAGGCTCACGGTCGGCGGCTCGAGCCCGATCGGCTTCGGTTCCTCCCGTGCAACCTCGTTTTCACGCCCCAGCGTCGCGGGCGTGGGCCCCCGCCCGGGCCTCTCATCCGGCTTGAGGGCCGCCGGAGGATGGGACGCTCGATCATGAGACGGCTCCTGCGAGCGCTCGGGATCTCCTCGGACGAGCTCGCTCTGGAACTTCGCCGGGCGGGGGGCCGGGTCGGGATGTTCCTGCGGCTCGATGGGCGCCGGAGAGGGCGACGGTCGATCGTGGGCCGGTTCCTGCGACCGCCCCGGCTCTTTGGGGACGAGGACGTCCCGGCGGAAGGCCATGAGTTCGTCGAGCCCGAAGACGGCCCCGGCCGACCGCGGCTTCCCCTCCGCGTCGCGGTACTCGTGGGTGATGACGACCGCGAGGCGGGGCTCGCCGTCCTCGCCCGCCTGCCGGACGACGTCGGCCCGGAAGTCCCCCTTGATGTGCGTGCTGATCTTCACGCCCGCGTCGGACGTCGGCCGATCCGCCCGCCCCGGCTTGACCAGGTCCGACAACGTCTCGGCGAGCTCGGCGGGCCGGATCCGGGGCGACTTCATCTCCCGGTCGGCCATCGCCCGCAGGCCGCCGCCCACCTCGAGCGTCCGCCACTGCTCCTCCTGGAGGACCATTTCGCGGAACGCCTTGTCCGATTCGAACTCCTTCTTCACCTTCTTGGCCTCGGCCATGTTCGGGGGCAGGTCGACGACCCGCCCGACCCCCGGCATCCGGGACGACATCTCGAAGACGACGAGCTGCGGATTCTCGGGCTTCCCCGGGTCGCGATCCCGGAGCGGCGTCACGCGCCGGTCGTCGGGCAGGCCGCGGTAGTCGAGCCCGCTCGAGAAACGCACGAGCTGGCCGAGGCGGGGCTCCTCGCTCCGCTCGTTCCAATGGCCGATGTTGTAATACTTCCCCTGCTCGGCCTTCCAGCGGAGGACCTCGAGCTGGCGGGAGAAGTCCCGGCCCTCCCCCCTCTTCTGGAGGGCTTTCAGCTCGCGTCCCGTGATTTCGACCGGCGTCCCCTTCTGGGGCCTCTCCGCGAACGGCTGCGGATGCAGGGCCAGCTGTCGGTTCGCGTCCCGGTAGTTCCTGGCCTTCTCGAGGTCGTCGAAGCTGACGACCACGCCGCCTTTCCCGCCCGTCGCGGTCAACTCGTTCAGGCGGACCACGGCGTACCAGGGCCCGCCCTTCTTCGAGTCCGGCTCGGCCGGCCTCGCCTCCCGACGCTCCGGCAGAAAGCCTTTGGCCTTCTCGATCAGCGTCTCGAACGGGGCCTTCACGATCGACCACAACGACCTTCGGGCCTTGTCGTCGCGGTCCTGCTCGCGGCCCCGCCCGGCCTTCTCGAAGACGTTGGATATCGACTCGATCTCGTCCCGACGCCCGATGCCCAGCTGGACGGGGCCCTTCGGCGTCTCGCGGACGAGCCGCCAGTAGTCGCCGCCCTTGAACTCGAGGACCTGGAGCGTGACGGCCCCGGCCCGGTGCTTCGCGACGAGGCGATGCTCGTCCTCCCGCCGTTCGTCGTCTCGGGTCATGGCCGGCTCCGTTTCAGCGACCTCGCGATTCCATGTCATCGAGGAACGTCCTCGGCTTCTCTGCGGCCCGCTCGACGATCACGGCCGTCGGCGAGGAGACCGCCCGGAATCCCGCCACGATCACGAAGATCAGGGCGATGAACCCGAGGAACAGGGCGAACCACGAGAAGGGGCCCGGATCCCCGTGGTCCCTCGACCGCTCGCGGGCGGGTGCAACGTAGAGGGGGTACAGTTCGGCCCGCTCGCGGGCGGGGGCTGGGGCGGGTGCGAGGACGACGCAGACGGGTCGCGAGTCGGCCTGCTCGCGAGGTCGGTGGTCGGGTCTTACGTCCAAATGCGTCCGCTCGACGTGGCGGTCCTCGATATCGATGTACTGCGTCACGGGGGCGTTAAATACATACACATCCTGCACAATATTCACGTCGACGGTGCCCGCCGATATGCCCTGCACATTGATGTCCGTAACGCCGAAGCCGGTCCGGTTGGCGAGGCCCGAGCCGTCGGCCTTCTTCCGGGCCGGCTTCGTCTCCAGGACGTCCTCGGCACGCCGCCCGAGATGGGTCGCCTCACGCCTCGCGAGGTCCAAGGGGGGGGTGGCGGATTTCCGGACGATCTCCGGGGACGACGCCTTCGCGGGCAGGTTCCTCTCGCTCATGATTCACCCTCGAGTTGCTTGGAGGTTCGGGGTCACGGGGCCAAGGGGTCGGGGCGGAATTCCAGGCCGATCTCCTCGACCTCGGCCCGGCTCAATCGCTTCAGACGCTGCTGACGGCCGGGGCGGCGGCGGGACTCGTAGGAGGCGACGCGTTCATCGCCCCGCACGGCGTGCTCGGCCAGCCACCCCGGCGTGAGGTGGAACTTCCAGCGGTCCACGCCGGATGGGCCCGGCAGGATCCCATAGCCGTGGATCCCCGTCTCGAAGCTGGCCAGCGGCAGGGACCGGATCTCGTCGGGATGCACGATCGGCCGGTCCGCGTAGGTCTCGGACCCGCCCAGGCTCCAGTTGCTGGAGCTCTCCTTGCCCCTCGTCGCCCCGACGCTGGCGTTCGCGGTCCACTCGTATTCGTGGATCTGCCCCAGCATCTTCGAGCACCATTCGGAGCCCGCGACGTCGGCCATCTTCAGCAGGATCTTGTTCTGGCACTGGCCGAGGATCACCTCCGTCTTGTGCGGGCCGTAGAGGTCGACCAGCTGCTCCGGCGTATGGACGGCGACGGCGATGCGGACGCCCCTCGACCGACCGCGGACGAAGAAGTCGAGGACCTCGTCGGCGGGCCGATTGTTATTCAGGGCGGCGAATTCATCAATGAAGATGTAATGACGCCTCCTATCGCTCTTTTCTTGGCCGATGAGCTTGTTCTTCAACACCGTGAGGAAGAGGTTGTTCATCGGCGCGACGATGTGCGAGAACTGGAAATCCCCCCCGGCGATCGCCACGACGTCGCTCCGGATCAGCTCGCCGACCGAGAACCTCCTCCTCGCGTGCTCCGCGAGCGCGGCGTAGGTCTCGAGGTTCGAGAGCTTGGTCAGGAGCGACGAGGAGATGTTCGCCTTCGTGCTCCCCTGGTCGGCGTCGAAGAGCCGCAGCGTCTGCCGCACGCCGGGGTCGTCCGACTTGCCGATCAGCTGCCTCGCGTACGCGTCGTCCATCGCGATCAGGTAGGCGAGCCTGAGCGACCAGGGCATGCCGCGGTTCACCAGCTCGCGGAGCACCGCCGCGAAGATGTGGCGTGGGGCCTCCGAGTAGAACTTGTTGTCGTTCGAAGACGGGTCGTCCGGGAGGGCCGCGTGGGCGAACTGCCAGGCGCCAGCGGGATCGCGGACGTCGCGCCACATGTCCCAGGCCCAGCCGCGGCCGTCCATGACGTTGATTTGTATGGTCTTCATGGGCAAATTCATCCCCATGATCGACCTGTAGAAGTCGTTCTGCGGGTCGAATACGAAGGCGTTGAAGACGTCGAGCTCGTGGGGAGGATGGGCGAGGATGCTCTCCATGAGGATCTCCAGGAGCGTCGACTTCCCGCTCCCCGTCGCCCCCGCGAGCAGGAAGTGCCCCCTGTCCTTCTCCCGCAGCGTCTTCACGTCGGCGAACTGCATCAGCATTTCGGCGGGCAACGCGGGACGAGGCCCGTACCGCCGCAAGATCGACCTCCAGTAATCGAATTTCATCGCCCGACTCCCCTCGCTCGTTCGAAGACGTGTCGTCCGGGAAGGCCGCGTGGGCGAACTGCCAGGCGCCAGCGGGATCGCGGACGTCGCGCCACATGTCCCAGGTCCAGCCGCGGTCGTCCATGGAGTTGATTTGTATGGTCTTCATGGGCAAGTCCATGCCCGTGATCGACCTGTAGAAGTCGTTTTGGGGGTCGAAAATCACCGCCTGGAAGACGTCGAGCTCCTTGGGCGGATTGCCCAGGATGCTCTCCATGAGGATCTCCAGGAGCGTCTTCACGTCGGCGAGCTGCATCGACATTTCGGCGGGCAACGCGGGACGAGGTTCGTACCGCCGGAAGATCGACCTCCAATAATCGAAATTCATCGCCCGACTCCCCTCGTTCGACGGCCCCTCTCGGCGGCCTCCATCTCGGCGACGTTGTAGGCAGCGTGGCGGGGGATTTCCTTGGCCTCTCGGCCGGGGACGGTCGGCATATACGGCCCCTCGATGGTCTCGCGGATCCTGTCGGCGAGCGCCTCGATGAAACCGACGGCGACCATCACGTAGATCAAGATCACGAACAGCTTGAGGCTCGTCCGTATGACGTCCGCATCGTTCGCGACCGAGCCGACGACGAACATCAGGCCGATGGCGACCGTCCCGAGCAGGCCCACGACCCCGCAGAGGCACCCCGAGAGGCCGCCGTAGAATCGGCACATCAAGACGATAGGATCTTTGTCGACCCGGGCCCTGGGGATCCGCATCAGCATGCCCACGCCGAGGAAGAACAGGACGCCCCGCAGGTGGAGGGCCGCCGCCGAGAGGAGCATGCCGTGCCATACGGCGACCTGCGCGGCGATCAAACCCCTCGATATCGCCCGTCGCAACATCGCCCCGCTCCTCCGGAATCGGGCTCATTCCGGCTCGTCGCCCTCGGGACGGAGGTCCTTGACGAGGGTTTCCGTCCATGAAGCGAGGACTTCCTCGACCGTGGTGAAGGATCGGAGGAACGTCGTCAACTCCTCGCCCTGACCGGCCTGGTCTTTGAACATGTCCTCATCCTTCTTCACGAAACTCAGCAGGTCTTCGGCCGCCTCCACCATGTCTTTGACCTCGGCCATCTGATCTTGGAAATTGGTCGGCACGGACATCTTGCCGCGGATCTCGCAACGAGCGGCCCTCGCCCCGTACCAGGCCTCGGCCTTCGCATAGAGTTTCCGGGCATGCCCATCCGGAGGGGCGGACGCCGCCCTGTCGTGGAAATGCTTCTCGGCCTTGCGGAAGACGGGGGCCGCCTCGACGCTCGCCTTCGCCCACCCCATGAACGCCGCGACGAGCTCGTCCTCGGCGGCCAACGCCGTGCGTCCCAGCTTGACGACTTCTTCGAGCAACTGTCTGAAGAGCTTCAGGCGGTCCGCCTCGGCCGGGACTTCGAACTCCGGGGCCTGCTCGTGCCTCTGGACCAAATCCCGTATCGCTCCGGCCAGCCGGGGGATGCTCCTGCCGAGCTCTTCGGCCTCGTCGGCGATCCGGCCGCTCGCCGCACCGGCATGCTCCTGGATGGACTTCGCAGGCGGAGGGGCCGCCGGAGGGATCGTCGCCGCCGGGACGACCGGCGAAACGGGCGGCGCCGCTTCCGGGGACGGCGGACGGACTTCGTCGCGTCGGCCGACGAGCATCGCGACCCGACGTTCTCGGTCTCGATTGATCGCATCGACGATGTCCGCCTGCTCGGCCGGGCTGAAGCTCGAGTAGCTGCCGTAGTAGACGGCCCCGCTGGCGCCCGGGTATTGCTGCTGCGTCTGGGCTTCCGACGTCGCCGATCGCGTCGCGAGGATCGCCAGCATGCAGGCGGTCCTCGTCAGGCCGGGCTTCCGATTCGCTCGCTTCATGATTCATCCCCCCCAGTTGAAGAGCCTTCCGATCGCACCGAACACGTCGTCGACGAACTCGAACAGCCGATTCCGCCGACTCGGCCCCGTCCGCCCCCTCGGGACCACCTTCCAGTTGCTGAACCTGCCGCCGGGGAGGCCGGCCGCGGCCTTGTCGAGCCCGCCGCTTCGCTCCGACCAGGCGAGGAACGTCTCGCGAGGGACCTCCTCTCGGGCGACTTCGGCCTCCGCCGACCCGCCGACGAACGCATACGCCAGCAGGAGGATCAGGGAGAGGATGAAGGCGCCCGCCGCGACGAACCTCGTCCGGGGTCGGGCCTTCTCCTCGACGGGGGCGGGTCGCTCGCGGCGGAACCGCGGCTCCGTCCGGCCGTCCGGCTCCTCCTCGGGCTCGGATCCGGGCCGATTGAGGCGCTCGTCGAGCTCCTCGAGCTCCTCGTCGCCCCCCTGCCCGCGGTCCCTCTCCTCTTCGAGTCGGCCTCTGGAAGGTTCCATCGCCCTGCCCTCCGCGCCCCCGATCACTCGCCCTCGCGGCCCATCGTTTCGACCCGGGGTTTCGCCTTCGAGCCCTTCGGCCGGCCGCGTTTCCGCTTCGCCGGGACCTCCGGCCCCCGGTCGGGCTCGCTCGCCTGCTCGACGTCGCCGGGCCGCGTCGAGGAGTCGCTCGAGCCGTTCGTAGGGCGTTCCAACGCCCTCCTCCGTTCGTCCGGATCCCGCGGCCCCCCGGTCTCCATGAGCTGCTGAACGATCTTGGTCTGGGCCAAGACGCCTTCGACGAAGATTTCAAGGACGGCCGCCTCGTCCGCGTCTCCGGGCGTGACGGATCGTTTCGCATCCCGCATCGCCTCGAGCGACTTCGACATGGCCCTGCCGGTCGAGTCCAACGCGTCCCCGTGGACGGCGGCGGCCTCCGCGTTCAGGGCGGCGTTCATCTTGAACATCAGGAAGAATGCGACGAGGTCGTTGAGCCGTTCTCGGAGACGGGCCAGGGACCAGGGCGGGCGTTCAATCTCGCTCATCGTCTATCTCCTAGATGTGGAACTCAGACGGCGTTAAGTGGGATGTATCAAGGAACTCCGACGGCAACAGTGCGTTCTTCTGACATGCGTACGGCCGGTTCCTGGCCGGAACGTCTCGCCCTCGGACATGTCGCCCGAAGTTGATCCACGAGTTCTGGCCGCGGGTCTCGGCCGACATGGATGGGAGAGCCCGAGGGCAGAACATCGCGGCGTGCACTCTCCAGGCAAGGTCCTCGCCTCTCGGCCCAAATCCGTTGCCATACAATGCATGGCCGAAGATGTCGTGGACGCCTCGGAACAAGTCGTTGAATGACAGCTCGAGGCCGTCGCAGTGAACCCCCGACGGAGCCTTCATGAGGTGGCCTTCCGGGAAATCGCCGCCGCGGAATATGAAGAGGTGTCCTCCCCGAGCATCGGCGACCATCTCGGCACTGTCGGCATAGGGCTGACCGCCCTTCAACCAAGGCTCGACCACCCACCCCGAGGCATGCAGATGAAGCCACTGGCTCAGAATCTGAATCTTGAATGCTGCGTAAGAGCGGGCCACGTCCGAGTCATGCGGTGCGTGTTGCAGGTCTTCATAGCAGTCGGCTATGCGAGCGGCAAACAACTCGTCAACTAGTGAGTAGGGCGTTACTTCCGGGTGCGGAGCGAACCCACGAGAGGACTGGTAGCCGTTGGCGAGGACGAGGAGTTCACGACACGCCTGCTTGCCGGGGTGACGTTTGTCGAAGCTCGACGGATGGCCGCGAGTCGGCCAGGGTGGCTTAGGAACACGGCCTGGCTCGTGGAACGGCGTCGCTTCAGCCATCGGGATGGCTCCTCAACTGGTGCGTACGCGACCATGCCGGAAGCACCGTATGCACCCGGTTCAGTTCATGGAGGACATCGAGGGGCGAAGATCGACTACCGCTCGGGGGTAGGCTCGAAGGAATGTAGCAGTCCAGATTTCAGTAATTCTTCGAGCAATGATTTGAGCCTCCAAGTCCTTGCTTGGGCCCGCGAGGCTTTCTCGGCTGAAGTCTACCTTCGGTGGGTATCTCGCTCGCGGGCCTTCGTCCGGAGCCTTGTCGTCTTGATTCGCCACGGCCGCAGAAGACGTAGTCTAGCCGCCCTCTGTCGATGGACCCGACCTACCACTCGTCGTCCTCTGGGACATGGCGGAGGCGAAAGCCTCGTTCATTCACCCCCTATTTGAGGCGTCCAGACGAGCGTATCAGGCGGAATGAACTAGCCGCTGTCCCATCCTTCGACGGACCTAGGTACGGAGCGACAAGAGATGGAAGGGGCCAACCACTAATTCAAGTCATACCCTCACAGGACATCAGGGATATTAACCAATCCCTAGCGTCGTTCCAATAGACTACTTTTGATTTCTGGAATTTTCGCCGATGGGTGGAGCGAAATGCTGGTGGGTTCAGTCGAGTTGCAGACCCGAGTTCGAGGGTTTGGGGGCTCGGGCCAGGCGAGCCGAGGGCATCAACTCGATGGGATCCGGAAGGTAGTTTCGACGAACTACCACTTGCTTGCTCGTCCTGCCGGTCTTGGGGTTTTCCTTGTCGGCGATGAAATCGAACCTTCCGATCTCGGCGTTTGCGCCGATGCCGGCCGACAACAGCCCGGGTATCTGGGTGCCTGGGCACTTGATCGCGAGTCCCAGGGCCCCGAGCTCTGCGTTGATCCACTTACAGAGCAGTTGTTTTTCTTTATATGTTTCTTGGGGCGTCGATTTCACGACGAGGTTGAAATGAGGCTGGAGGATTTGGGCCGCGATTTCACGGAAGGCTCGGCCGACCTCGTCGAGGCCTCGATGCGTCGTTCGATAGTCTCCCCCGATTAGCGCGACCGTCCGCTCGGCGATTAGATTGAGGTCCTCGAGCACCTCCCGCACCTCCCGGCCGAGAGGCGGCATCGCGAGGGCCGGAGCCTCCGATTCTTGACCTGTCCTGATGGCTCCTTGCCGACGTCCCATATCTGCACCGCTGCCGCCGACCCCTTCGTCGACGATCGCCTGGCTACCACTCGGTTCCCCGCTAGTCAAACCGCCGCCAGCGGCCGTGAGGCCGGGGGGCAGTAGTTCGACGAGCGGGGTGGCGGTCGCCTTCGCGAAGCTCGCCAGTTTGGCTAGGCCCGGATCAGGCGACTTGTGCACGAATTTCCAAGCGACGTTCGCCGGGTTTCGTGACGGAGAAGCCCCCATCATGACGCCGAGGTTCTCGTACGAGAGCCCCGACGACTCGACGGCCCGCTTCATCCGGGTCCGCAATTCCGCCAAGTCGGAGTCGCCGAGCATCACCCGATCTCGGTCGCGATCGGCCGAGCCCTCCGTCAAGGGGATGGCCTCGACGAGGAACGCCCCCGGCCGCCCGGCTCGTACTTCGACGTCTTCGTCCCCATCCGCCGCGACCAATCGTCGCAGGAGATCGCGACCGATTTCCTCCATGTCTCGGTAACCGACCGCACCAATCACATGGTCGACTTCCAGGGTCCAACCCACCATCGTACTGCCGCCAGCCCGCTTGGACGTCACGATGCGGGCGATGGCAGGCAAATACTCGTCGAGCGTGCTGGCTCCCTCGGTCCCTTCCATCACCGCCACGAAGAGGCCGACCTTCGAAGCGGCGATCAGCGGGCGACGTCGGTCGAGCGGCTTGAGGACGAGGTTGTACCGGAGAACCTCCCGACGCGGCTCAGCTTCGATTTTTTGTGCAGGTGTTTGAACGCGTTTCCCCGACCTCACGCTATCTCTCCATTCCGACGGCTGATGCGAAAAGCGACTTGAGCCCGGCGTACTGGCTCAAGGTCTGTGCGAAGGTGCGGCTGTGGAGGTTGAAATCGAGGTTCTTCATCGTGGTCGGGTGGAATCCGATGTTCATCTGGTTCACCCATGCATTCCCAGCATGAAAACCGTTCTGAAGCCGGGCGAACATCAGCAAGGTGATCCTGAGGAACGCCGTCTCTTGGTTCATGGGGTCGTGACGAAGCTCCTGAAGCAGCTGATGGTACTGGTATTTCGCCTTCTTCAAAGCGACCTCGCGTAACATCCGGCCGTCGTCGACGCTGTACGGGATCAAGGACGTGACGAAATCCGTGCTCCCCGGGAGGTGTCGATCTCGGGCGTCGGTGAAGGAACGCGTGCACGTCAGGTGCTGCAGGAGGGGGATCCTGGGACTGTTAGTCGGGGTGGCGAAATCGAACGCCGGAAGGCGAATCTTCACCGGCGGGCTCGCCTGCTCCATGTCGAACCACAGCGTATATCCGTCCTGCCGGAATGGGACGTCTCCCAGGGGTCGGAAGTCGAGCTGACGGTTGTAGCCCTTCCGCTGCTTGACGTGGGTTGACGTCGGGACGTAGATGTTCAGGCCATAAGCGATCGCCGGGGCCGAGGGATCCCATTCTCGGTGGGACCAGATCTGCTCCAGGATCGAATCGATCTCGCCATTGGTCTTCCTCGGGCACGACAGGCCCAGGAGGCCGCCTAGTCGTTCGAGCAGCGGGCGCCGCCGTAGGGCGAACTGCTCGCAACTTCCGACCGCGAGATAGGAGCGGCCGATCTCTCCACCGGGCAACGCGGTTTCTGCCTCCCAGAACTTGGGCAAAATTCGTAGCGAGTTCGTCGAAGCCAGCCGGAACGCGGCCTTGCAAAGGTCGATATCGGCCGGTTCCTTGGACTCTGGTCTCGGCCTGAGGAAGGTTGGTGTCGCAACAATCCCCGCCTTCAAGACGTCACGTCGATTCATGCGTGCCCCCATCGATCTCGTGCAACTCAGGCTACGTCTGATCGAAGCAGGGCGATTATACCTTAGGAGGATATGAAAATCGCGAGGACGATGGACGTGGTCCCTGAAGTTTGGCGACCGTCTCGGCGATCTCGTTCCATCCTCCAACAAACGATTAACGGCTTGCCCATCGCCACCACTCCTTTATACTGCGTACTCGGATGTTCGCAATTTTGAGTACGCAAAATTCCAGATAGGCGAAAACATGATAATCACGGTGGCCAGCTTCAAGGGAGGGGTGGCGAAGACGACGACCGCCATCCACCTGGCTGCCCTAGTCAATGAAGACAAGCCGACGCTCCTCATCGACGGCGACCCGAACCGCAGCGCCTCGGGCTGGAGCAGACGCGGCTCCCTCCCCTTCAAGATAGCGGATGAGCGTTTGGCCGCCCGGCTCGCGAGCGATTACCGAGACGGGCACCTCGTCTTCGACACCAAAGCGAGGCCCGAGAAGGACGACCTGGTCGCCCTGGCCGAGGGGTGCGACTTGCTCATCATCCCGACGACGCCGGACGCGATGGCACTCGAAGCCCTGACGCTCATGATGGACATGCTCTCCCAAATCAAGGTCGAGCATCGCGTCCTGATAACCAAGGTCCCCCCCCCTCCTCGTACCGTGGGACAGCAGGTCAGGGAGGCTCTCGTCGAGTCCGGATACCCGGTCTTCAAAACTCACATGCGACTCTACGCCGCATACGAGAAAGCCGCCGAGAAGGGGATTCTCGTGAACTCGGTCAAGGACCGGAACGCTAAAGAGGGGTGGTCGGATTGCCTCGCGTTGGCGAAGGAGGTTCTACGATGAGCAGCTTCAAGAACATCCTGAAGACCCACAAGGAAAGCCAGGAACATCCCGTCGAGGAACTGCCTCCCCCCTCCCCTGCCCCGACGTCGACGGCTCCGGTCGGCGAAGTAGTCAAGCTCAAGCGGCCCGCCGACAAACCGGCCGACGCGAAGAAGAAGCGTGGTAGACCGAGCGGCAAGCGTTCCGACTCCGAGTTCAATCAAGTCACGGCCTACATCCGGAAGGACACCCACATCGGCGTCCAGATGCTTCTCCTGAAAGAGGGCAAGGTCAGAGACTTCAGCGAGCTGGTGGAAGACTTGCTCGCCAAATGGGTTAAGTCGCGTACCTGAAATTGCGAATATCTGGACTTTCAGATTTTCGCGTACGCGAAAATTCATGCGGCTTCACGTCGAATCGCCTCAGCCACTTGGCGGCATCACGCAACCGGGCTAAAGCTCGAAGTCGTCACGACACGAAGTCGGCCTGACGTCTTGCCGTCAGAACGCTGGCCGTTAGTTCGCCAAGGGGCCGATACCAGTGGGGCAGGGGGGAGGCACCTCTTCTCAACCCGAGTCGAGGGCATTCCCGCACGTGTCAGCCATCGGGGAACCACGATGAGCACAGAGCCCCAGCCGAAGCCGCGTAAGCGTGCTGCCAGCAAGACGACAAGCCGTCAGGACGACCAGAAGGTAAAAATCACCCTGTATCTTGCCGCCGACCTCGCAAAACGCTTTGCCGTCCATGCGACTTATACCGACATGGACCGCTCGGAACTCTTCGCCGAGATGGTTCGCGAGCACTGTAAGCGGTTCGTCGTCAGCGACCGGTCGAAGACCCAGGAAGAGAACCCTGACGCGTCCGCGGCGTAGGGCAGGGGGGGCCAAGTTTTCACGTAGCCAGAATTTCAGAACGCCGGAATTTCGCGTACCCGAAATTTCGGATATCCAGCGTTTCAGAAACTCAAAATCTCGCCGCATTCCAAGTATTCAAACTTTCAGATTTTCAGATTTTCAGGTACGCAAAACCCTGGAATCGCTGTAGCACACCGAAACGACCTCAGACGCCCACAGAGGCTCTCTGATAGCATCGGGCCTCCAGCCCCTCCATACCCTAGCCTGGACCGAAATAGCTTCTCAGAACGCAAATCTGGCCGTTCTGAGCTATTCCGCAGAGTCTTCGTCCTGGTCGAGCTTTAAAAGCCCCCGGATGTAGACGTCTCGCTGATGCCTCCGGCTGAATTCGGTCGTGTAGTCTCGTGGGCGAATGGGCTCGGTCGAGATACCGGCTTCAAGCAGAAGTGCCATCTGCTGGTCGGGGGCGAGTGCTTCCCAGTAACTCTTGATGGCTTTCTCCTCAGCCGTCCTTCGCTCCTGCTCTTGCCTCTCTCGAGACTCTTCCTCGGCTTTTCGCCGATCGGCGTTCCGCTGAGCTTCCCGCCTTCGCTCAGCCTCTGCTGGGCTGACGAACCCCTTGGGTGCCGTGAGATACCGGTCTTTGATGGATTTCATGAGCCATCCGGATGGGCTTTCTTTGATGGTCTTCTGGTTTGGCTGGGCCATCACCCAATCGAAGACTTCGAGTCGGTAGCGGATGAACTCGGGCTCGTTGTCCTTCACCAGTTGGGAAGCCACCTCGGAAGCCAAGCCTCGCTCGACCAGGTCCTCAACCAAGCTGCTCGGTTCCACCGGCTCGGCGTCGGGCAGGGCGGTGAAGGTCTTCCTGCTGAGCACGATGAGCCACTCGCCCTTGGCGACCTTCCTGTACCTGGCCTCATGTTCCATAGGCTCCAGAAACGCCGCCCGTTCGGGCGTGCTCTGGCACAGTTCGTCGATAGCGGGCTGAAGCTTGCTCTTGATTTGAGCGACGTTGTACTTGCTGCTCAGGCCGATTCGGTTGAAGGCGAATTCCTTGAGGTCGAACTCCCAGCGTGGCTTAATCCAAAAACGCTTATCCAAGAATCGATACATGCGTTTGGCAACCGACGTCGCGTACGAAAAGTAGGCGTCGATGTCGAGTCGCTTGAGGGAGCCCACCTGGAAGCTCTGGAAGATGACCTCGTTCCAGCGAAACGAGGAAAGGGCGAGTTCATGCTGTCCCTTCGCCTTACGTACCCGTCGCGTGTCGGAATCGACGAAGGACGAGCGTTCGATGAAGTGGAAGTTCTCGCTAACCCAGTTGCCGGTCTCTCTGTCCTTCCACGCGTTGTCGTAGTAGAGCGTGACACCGGTCCAACGCCGAATCGATTCCTCGATGCGACGGTAGCTCCGACCGTCATCGGGCCAGTCGAGAAGCTTGAGAATCTCGTAACGCGAGAAGAAGACCGTGGGGTCCGTGAAATCGTTCTTGAGCTTGGTGAGCTGAATCAGGGCGAGGAGAATTTCGTCATCGACAGCGGTGGGCAGGCCGTACGCGTCACTACCCGTGATAGTCACCTTACGGGTGACGAGTTGACCCATCTGGGAGTCGCGGTGGTCAACCTCGAAGGTGATTGTCTTGCAGTCCTTCGGCACCCGGTCGCTTAGAAGGGTGATGGGGAACTCGGCAAGGTTCAGCTCGTCTCGTCCACCCGTCGGTTTGAGACGGTTCCTCGGGTCCTCGATGGGCTCTAGGGCTTTTTCTTCCATGTGCTTCCTAGAGAAACAACAACCCTGCCTTGTTGTTGTTTCTTCTTAATACAAGAGTTAATACAAGAGTAGCGGGTCGAAAAACTCTTTGATACCAACGACTTACGGCGAAAAATGTTCCCCGGTTCACGGTAGAACGGCGAAAAATGTTCCCCGGTTCACGGTAGAACGGCGAAAAATGTTCCCCGGTTCACGGTAAAAAGGTGCCTCGGTTCACGGTATCGGAGCCCATAATGTGCCCCGGTTCACGGTAGGTCAAGAGGCTGAATCAGCTGTGCTTACTGACTGATGGCCTCGAGCGGTCCAGTCGTACCGATTACGAAGCCTGGACGGCGACTTACGCCCTCCTAGTAGGTCGAAAAACGTTCCCCGATTCACGGAGAAGCCATGTGAGCCTCTCCAAAAAGGTTCCCCGGTTCTGGAACGAAGGCCTGACGAGGGCACCTCAGCATCTGAATCCGTCGTGATTAAGTCGTAAGTTGTTGATGATAAAGAGTTTGAGAAGGGATATAGAAAAATGTTCCCCGGTTCTGAATAGCCGGCCGTCCTGACCCAGAAGCGGCCTCTGAAAGCCCCGGCAGCTACGAACGCTCTGGCCGCACACCGAGAAACGAACTAGGGCATCGAAAAATGTTCCCCGGTTCTGGCAATACTCGACGCCGAAAAGGGCCCTGGATTTCAGCAGGGGACAGCGAGGGGTGGAAAGGTTCCCCGATTCACGGAAGCCTCGAAAGTGTGTTCCACGCTCAGTGCTCAAACCCCATCGGCGATGGGGTGGAGCTGTCCCACCGAAGGGGCAAGTCGCCGGAATCTCGAACGAATTTCCGGTGGGACATTTCCGAGGCAGGGGTATCTCGGGCAGGGTGTTCCACGACTGGAACTCTCTTGGGTGGCCCCACCCCAAAAACCTTCGCCGCTCTCGGCTCCCTTCATCCATCGCCCCCCTCGTAAGAGGGTGGGGGGACGATGGGTGGAGGGTGACGAGAGCCAAGGGATACGCTTCGCTTTCACGGCTGCCGTCGCCGCTCTTGGGTTAGCTGATTCCTGAGCCCCCAAATATCGGCGGCAGGAGCCGCCGCATTTCGTCCCGGAGGGACTCATCTTTGAGGTGACGGGTCATGCGATTTCCATGACCGACAGGATGTCGGGCGGGGTAATCGCTCCGTCGCCGGTCCGGGGATTGAGCCGGGCACGGATGCCATTTCGGGGATGCCTCTGGAAATTCCCAGGGGGTATTTCCGGCATTTCTCGAGGGCCGATTTAATCCCCGCGAGTTTCGGTTTGCGGCGGTGAAAACCGGCCGGAAACCCCATCCGCATTTTAATGGACAGGTGTGGAGATGGGAATGAGGGTTAAAGTCGTATCTGAGTGCTGGGAGGATGACGGCTAAGAGCTGCGAATTAGGGCACGAGTGGAGCGGCGAAAAGCTTCATAAGCATAGGGAGGAGCGGTCGTCTCGAAGAGGGCCGAAGGAAACGGTGAGTTGCGAGACGTGAGCGGCTGAGGTGCCGTGAGAGCGAGAGGGCCAGAAGGAGAAGAGCAGAGGAGGTAGCGGCCGTTAAGACGGTCGCATGAAGCGACCGAATGAAGGCGACGAGTAGAGATGCGGAGTGGAAGAGTAGCCAGTCGGAATGGTGCCGCAATCAGGATCCCCGAGAAATGGGGTCTGCTGATTCCACCCTTCGCTCCGAGCGGACTACCTCTCCATGGAAATCCCCGGCGGTCTCGGCTGGTTCCTATCGATGATTTCCTGAGCCAGAGTCTTCTGCCGCTCGTGGCTGAGCGTGCGAATCAAGTCCGCAAGCTCCGGCCCTCCTGCTGTGTGCTTGTCGCAGAAGAGATGCGAGCTGACGACGCTCCGAGAAATCTGGACGTACCCCATGTGCATGTCGCTGAGCGGTCCGCCGAGGAGCACGTGCACGTGTGGAATCGTCGAGCCTTGAGCTTTGTGCGTGGTCGACGCGTAGCCGAGCCGGATGTTCTCCGGTTTGAATCTCTTCAGGTCCACCGTCACCTCGCGACCACCGTCGTCGAGACGCACGGTGAATCGCATCCGCTCCGGGTCCACCCCGGTCACGATGCCGCAGTCGGCGTTCACGACGCCCAGCGGCTTCGACGGCTTCTGAAATTGGAGCCGGTCCCCCACGTGGAAATTCACACCGTTCGCGAAGAGCTTCTTCTCCGGGTCCACCTCCCCGGCGAGGATGCGAGCGGCCTGGGCCTTCAGATTCAGCTCTCTCGCCTCCACGTTGAGCGAGCAGAGCAGAAGGACGTTCTCCGGAGCCTTCACCCCGCCATCGGCCTTCCACTGCTCTACGAGCCGTCCCATAGCTTCTGGACGACTCTCCGCGAGATGGAACCGCTTGTTCTTGATGAACGCCTCGATGGCCTCTCGGACGTCCCCCTTCTCGATGGAAGAGACCGCTTCGCGTGCCCACTCGTCCTTCTGGCGTCGAATCACCTCCAGCCGGGCGTAGCCGAGGATGTCTTTTTGGGCGAGGTACTTGAAAGCTCCTCCGGCATCGATGGATTGCAGCTGTTTCGGGTCTCCAGCGAGCACCAGCCGACACCCGGGTGCGTTCTTCACGTGCTCGACGAGCTTGAGCAGCTGCCGAGTCCCCAGCATCGCCGCCTCATCGACGATGACGACGCTCTTCGAGTCGAGCTTGAGCTTGCCGACGTCCAAGAGCCAGAGCGTCTTCTGCAAGGTGTCGCACTCGATGCCTTCCCCGAATCCCTTCCTCATGTCCTTGACCACTTTGCTCGAGACGGCACAGCCCCAAATCAACCGCCCGGGGTCGTCTCGTCGCCATGCGTCGAGACACGTCTTCAAGGTCGTCGTCTTCCCGGTCCCGGCGATTCCGGTCATGAGCCTCACGCCCGGGCCGGACGTCAGATAGTGCACGGCCTTCGCCTGCTCGTCTTCGAGCTTGATGCCGCCCTTGAGCGTGGCCGCTATCGCCTCCTCGGCGAAGCGAGGAGCGATGTCGCTCCGCTTCCCCCGGACGACGCGTTCCACGTCCCCGATGAGGTCTTGCTCCATCTTCCGGATGGCGGGAGTCGAGAACCGCATCTCCTTCCTGTCGATGTACTGCTTCAAATTCTTGTTTCGATGCTCGGTCTGCATGTAGTCGAGGGGAATCAGGTCGGTGGACCGGAGCTTGTTCTCGACCAGCTCCCTGACGTCGCGTGCGGAGATTCTCCCGGCCGCTCGCTCGGCCAAGGCCTTCGTGAAATCGACCTCGTTGAAATGCGAGTGCTGCTCGGAAAGTGCCGTGACGGCTTCCCTGGCGATGGCTTCCTTTCGTTCGACTCGCTCCTCCGGCGTGAGCGTGCGATGCGGTGTGAGGAGATTCCTCAGGTAGGCCGCATCAATCCCATACGCTCGCCCGACGGCCTGCCACTCTTCGAGCAACTCCCCTCTCGCCTTCTCCGTGTCTTTCGTGCGTCGGGTTTCTTTCGCAATCAGCTCGGCGTACTTCGCCGATGCGGCGTCGAGGCTTCCTGCTCGTAGGTTGAGCTTCTCCTCAATCTCGGCCCGACGCTTCGAGAACTCTTCGACGAGTTCCTTCGGCATCCCGGAAATCTCGAAGCCGAGCGAAGCTCCAAGCTGACGCTGCTCGATATCGAATCCGAGCCTGGCCATATTTTCCGCCAAAGCAGCCCGGTACAGGGCTCCCGAAGCCATTTTGAAGTGATACATATATGTTGAATCAACCGCGGTCGTGCGTCCGTCGCCGTGCTTCGTGAGGTTGATGAGCAGGGCGTGCGTGTGCAGCTGCGGGTCGAGTGCTCGACTCGTCCCGTGCTCGAAGAGTGCAAAGAGCAGCGGACACTTCACGAGCACCTGGCCGTCGGTGCCGACCCTCGAAAATCCGGCTTTGTCTTCGAGGTAGGCGAGGGCCTGTTTGACCGCCGAGAGCTGGGCCCTCTCGATGGCCTTCCTCATCTCGTCGTCGCCCAGGCTCCACGCCAGGGAGACCGTCTTCGGGGCCGAGAAGGTCAAATCGTGCCCTGGATTTCGCTCACGCTTCGATTTTCCAGGTTCATTCGAAGCGTTCCTGACGAGTGCTCTCGTCCCGGCCTCGTGGTCGTACCCCGCACATAAGCGGTAAACGTGCTCCTTCTCGGCGACGCCGGAAAGCCCGAACTCTTTCGCTGCGGTGCCGGCCCAGAGCGGCGGCGGCTCCCCGCCCAGCGAGTAGTAGTTCAGGCTCGACAGTTCGAGGTAGTAACCGGGTCCTCCCTTCAGAGCGGCAATCGACAACACGGCTCGCCTCCGTGGCACAACTTAAAACGACTTGAAGTTGATACTCGCCCGCCGTTGGATGCGAAAGAGGCTGTGAAATCGGGTGCTGACGACGATTGTGCGAAGGGAGGATTCTTGCCATCGTCTCCGACATGGAAGAGCCAGGAAAGCCGCCGTTCAAAAGCAGGCCGAGTTTTCGCCGAAGAGCGTCGGAGCCGAGCCCGAGCGTACCGGGGGGGACGTACCCGGTCGGCGAGACGGTGTCCGCGAAACATCTGGGCTACCTCTTCGCCCACTGCCGGATGCCGATTCACGACATCATCGCCCGCTATCCGAACCGGCTGAACTTGTCACAGGTGTTCTACGGGCTCCACCTCTACGCCGAGAACAAAGAGGCGTTCGACGCGGAGCTGAAGCAGGAGGCGAAGTTCAACCTCGGCGACTCGCTGAGCGACTCATCGATGAGACTCCCGAGGGTGGGCCTGAGTTCGCTCGTCCATGTCGAGGAGATGTTTCAATCGAAGTGCGAAGCCGACCGCAGGAAGGCGAATCGAGACGCGGAAGCGAAACGCCTCCTCATCAAGCCTCGTCCCCCGGAAGAGCGACGGCCCTGAAAGGCTGGCGTTCCTACGACCTGGTGCTAGCCTTGTCTCCATGCGAAATCGCGACGACTACGTGAAGGCTTCCGAAATCGGCTCGTACGCCTACTGCCCCGAAGCGTGGCGGCTCGGCGATGGTTTGCGGTTACCCAGCAGCAACGCGGCGAACCTGCGACGCGGCGAGGAAAGCCACGTCGAGACGGCGAGGTTCGTGCTGTGGATTCGGTGGGCGAGTCGTGCGGGTTGGTCGCTGCTCGTCGTCGCTGGCTTCATCCTCCTGGCCCTCGCACTCGTCGCCTACCTTCTCGGGGCGAAGGGCTGATGCTGGAGCATCTCCTTCTCGTCGCACTGGTGCTCGCCTTCGTGGGGGCGTTGCTCCTCTGGTGGTCGGTCCGAGCACGAGAGGGGAGGGGGCTCGGAGCTGGCGAGACCATCGCACTCGACGACCGGGAGCTTGTCTCGGAACGGCTGAAGCTCCGGGGGCGTCCCGACCGCATTCTCAGGGAGGACGGCGTTCTGATTCCCGAGGAGTGGAAGCCGAACGCGAAACGGGTCTACCCGGGGCATCGTCTCCAGCTCGGTGCTTACCTCCTGTTGATGGAAGAGGAGTTCGGAGAGCGGCCCCCTTACGGGGTCGTCGTCATTCGAGACGGCGAGAGGGTCAAAATCCAGAACACCGAAGCTCTCCGCACTGAAGTGCTGGAGGTCGCCCAAAGGATTCGCAAGCACAAGCAACGACTCGACGACGAGATTCCCGTCGAGCAACCAGTCTGGAAGTGTCGGGCGTGCGGCCAGCGGGAGAACTGTCGGCGGGCGAGCTTGTGAGTCCACTCGTGCAAGAGCCGCTTGCACGAATGCCTCTTCCAATCCGAGTGAGTCGTCCCACAGCTTGTGGGACGAATAGCGGGAACCGCTCTACCTGAACCGGTGGCCGAGCATTCTTTCGGTTCAGCCGTTTCGTTTGTTGCGATTATAGGTTGCCTGTGCTAATCTGGCGAGGAGTCGAATAAGGAGGATTCCATGCAGCTGCTCAACGGCAACGAGGTGATAACACCGACCAAGGCCGATGCGGCACTCGCCGAGGAATCGGGGCGGCGGCTTGCGGCCCATCTGGACCACGACGCCGAGCTTCGCCTGGAAGTGAAGGGGACGAGCGAGGAGCTGAAGCTCCCGCTCTCGGCCTTGCGACTCCTCGTGCGTGTCCTGGCCGAGCTGGGGCGGGGGAACGCCGTCACGCTCACCCCGCTCCGTGCCGAGTTGACGACGCAGCAGGCGGCCGACCTGCTGAACGTCTCCCGGCCGCACCTGGTGAAGCTCCTCGACGGGGGGGCGATGCCCAGCAGCAAGGTGGGGAGCCATCGGCGGGTCCTGCTCACGGACCTCATGGCCTACCGGGAACAGTGGCACGCGAAGCGGCATGCCGCCCTCGACGAGCTGACGGCGTTGAGCCAAGACCTCGACATGGGCTACTGAGCCCATGGCCCCGACGGTCCTCTACGACGCGTGCGTGCTCTATCCGGCCCCGCTCCGCGACCTCCTCATGCGTCTCGCCATGGCGAAGCTGTTCCAAGCTCGCTGGACGGACGAAATTCATGACGAGTGGACGCGGAGCGTGGCGGCCGACCGCCCCGACCTCTCGACCGAGAGTCTGGCTCGCTGCCGTAGGCTGATGGACGAGCACGTCCCGGACAGCCTGGTGACGGGCTACGAGTCGCTCATCCCGGGCCTGAGCCTCCCCGACCCGGACGACAGGCACGTGCTCGCGGCGGCGATTCACGGCGGGGCGGGGCACATCGTGACATTCAACCTGAGCGACTTCCCGGCCTCGGTCCTCGGGGGCTATTCCATCGAAGCGATTCACCCAGACGAGTTCATCGTCAACCTTTGGGGCGAGTCCCCCGATGCGGTGCTCGATGCGGTGAGTCGCCAGCGGGCGAGCCTGAAGAACCCGCCGAGGTCGGCGGTCGAGCTGCTGGCCACGCTCGAACAGTGCGGCCTCGCCGAGACGGTCGCTCGGCTTCGTGCCCATGCGGGCGGGATTTGACGACCGGGCGGAATCCTCGCCGCCGGGGCGTTCAGAACAACCGTTTCTGCTTCAAGCGACCTCGGTCCCGCACCTCGAGCATGGCGGGCGCCCGGGCGGGAAGGGGGGAGGACGCCGCGGTGCCCGCAAGGACCGCCGCGACGGGGGACGGCTCGGTGGTCCCTCCCGATGCGACCGGCTCGACCCGAGCTTCCGCCTCGTCCTCCGTCCCTCCCGGGACGACCACCCCCCGCCGCCCTCGAATGCGGGCGGTGACGGGGCGTTCGCCGGTGGACGTCCTCGCACCCCGCGACGGCGGCGGGGTCGCGTCGAGGGATTGCGATTCCTTGAGGACTTGCACCCGCTCGGCGAGTTCCCCGGCCGTCGGGAGAGGCGCCGCGTCCGGGTCGGGCGGGGTCCCCGCGAGGGCGACCTTGAGGAGGTCGCGGAGCCCGGCCAATTCGGCGAAATAGGCGTCGTGCCGGAACGGCCTGCCGAGCCGGTCTTGATAGTCGCGTCGTTGTCCCTCCGCGAGGGCCAGCTCGCTTTGGGCCGACGCCCTCTGGCCCTCGGTGCCGGCCGCGAGGCGTTCCACGGCGTTCATCACGGCCCGCGGCCCGTGGGAGTCGCGGGAGAGGGAAGCATGCCGCACGGCGGCCCCTTCGAGGTAGACCTCGGGGCCGGACTCCGGGTGGACCACCATCCCGAACCGCAAGCCGCGGTAGACGCCGAGCGGGAAGCGGCGGGTCCGGGGGACGAGCTCGGGCGTCGAGTCGAGGCGACGGCCGAGCACGGCCTGGACTTCGTCGCGGCGGCACTGGCGGCCGTCGACGGTCACGGGGTCGTCCGCGTGCCTCGCCAGCGTGGCGAGGTCGGCCGTGAGGTCGGCCAGCCGCTTCGCATGCCGGGCGACGGTCTCGGGCAGGTCGCGGAGATTGCGGCGGGCCAAAAACTGCTCGTCGGCGTGGTGCTTCCGCAAGGTCGAGAGCCGCTGCAATTCCGCGTCCGCCTCGGCGAGCGTCAAGACGGCGGGGTTCCCCGAGGCGATGGCCTTCACCTCGGCGTACGACAACTCCTGCCCGCCGACGTCCTCGGCCCGGCGGCTGCCCGACTCGCCCGTGACGACCTGGGCGATGAACCGGGCCTTGGTCTCCAGGGCCTGCCACATATAGGCGTCGAACGAGCCCTCGGTCACGTACCGGAAGATTTGCACCTCCTCGTTCAGGTTGCCCTGCCGCAGAATCCGGCCCTCCCGCTGCTCGACCTCGGCGGGCTTCCACGGGGCGTCCAGGTGGTGCAACGCGACGAGCCTCCGCTGGACGTTGGTGCCGGTCCCCATCTTCTGCGTGCTGCCTATCAGGACCCGCACCGAGCCGTTCCTGACCTTCTCGAAGAGGACCTGGGTCTTGGCGTCGGTGTCCGCGTCGCCGACGGCGGCCATCTGGTCCCGCGGGACGCCGCAGGCGGCGAGCTTGGCGACGAGGTCGCCGTAGGCGGAATATCCCCACGGCGTCGGGTGGACGCCCATGTCGCAGAAGACGAGCTGCGTCCCGCGATTGTGTGCGGTGGCCCGCCAAATCGACTCGATGTTGGCGACCGCCGCGTTCACCTTCGAGGCCGGGAAATCCTGGGCCCGACTCGCGATGAGGCGGGCCTCCAAGGCGAGCTTCCGGCCGTCGGTCGTGATGGCCAGGGCGTTGTCCTCGCGGGGGTCGACCTTCTGCGAGCGAATCCGCTCGTAGCGGGCCACGAGGTGCTGCTGGACGCCCCGCTGCTCGTCGGACATCGGGCAGGCGACGATTTCGGCCTTGCCCCCCGCGAGCCGGGGGCGGGGGAGGTCGAGCATCTCGGCCGTCTGCACGTCCGAGAACGCCCGGAACATCTGCTGGAGTTCCGGCAGGTTGATGAACCGGGCGAACCGGCTGCGGGGCCTCAGGCTCGCCCCGTCCGGGGAAATCTCCATCACGTCGACGACCTCGCCGAACGTCGCGGCCCAGGCGTCGAAGTGCTCGATGCCCCGGCGTGAGAGCCCCTCGGGGTCGAGGAACCGCTGCATCGTGTACATCTCGACCATCGTGTTGCTGATGGGCGTGCCGGTGGCGAAGACGAGCCCGTGCCCGGGATGATTCTCGTGGAGGTATCGGCCCTTCATGAAGAGGTCGAACGCCCGCTCGCTGCCCCCCGTCTGGATGCCCGCGACCCTCTCCATCTTGGTGGGGGTTTCGAGGTTCTTGAAGTAATGGGCCTCGTCCACGAACAGGTGGTCGACGCCGAGCTCGTCGAAGACGAGCCCGTCGTCCTTCTTCTCCTCGGCGAGGAGTTCCTTGAGGCGGGCCTCGCGGCGGGCCTTCTGCTTTTCGATGGCCTTCGTCAAATTCCTGTGCACTCGCGAGGCGTCGCCGCGGGCCGAGTCGCGGAGGAGCTGGTCGTACTCGGCGATTTGCTCGCGGAGGAACCGGGCCTGGAAGCCGCGTGACATTCCGATGCGTTCGAATGAGCTGTGGGTGACGATGACGCCGTCCCACTCCCCGCTGGCCATCTTCGCGGTGAGCACCTTCCTCCGCTCGCGGGCGAGGTCGTCCTTCGCGGCGATGAGCAGCCGTGCGTTGGGATAGAGCTGCATGAACTCGCGGGCGAACTGCTCCAGCATGTGGTTCGGCACGACGTACATCGGCTTCTTCAAGAGGCCAGCGGCCCGCATCTTCATCCCGGTCGCGGCCATCGTGTAGGTCTTCCCGGCCCCGACGGCGTGGGCGAGCAGGGTGTTGCCGCCGCTCATCCCCCGCCAGACGGCGTCCTCCTGGTGGCGGTCCAGGGTGATGGTCCGATTCATGCCGGGGAAGTCGAGGTGCGAGCCGTCGAAGAGGCGAGGACGGAGGTTGTTGTAGGTGTCGTTGTAGATGCGGACGAGCCGCTCGGTCCGCTCCGGGTCGGCGAACGTCCAGGAGCGGAACCGCTCCTTGATTCGCTTCTGCTTCTCGCGGGCCGCGAGCGTCTCCTCCTGGTTGACCACGCGGGCCTCGCCGTCCGGGGTCTGGACGGTGTCCTGGACGAGGGGGGTCTTCAGGTTGAGGGCGAGTTCGAGCAGCAACGTCCCGTTGGCCCTCGCGGTGCCGAAGTCGGCGGTGGCGGCGACCGTCCGCTCGACCTGATAGTCGTAGTCGACGCTCCACACGGCGTCCTTCACGAGGTGGCCGACGCGGACGCATTTGGGCTCGACGCCGAAAAGGTGGGCGGCGAAGGCTTCGAGGTCCGACTCGGGAATCCACGGGGCCCCGAGGTTGGCGTCGATGTCGCCGGGAAGCACGTCCTCGGGCTGCACCGCACGCAACGACGCGACATTCCGAGCATACTCGGGGCCTGCAAGCTCCGCTCGTGCGAGCTTGGTGCGGACCTCGCCCGAGAGGTAGGCGTCGGCGGTCTCCCAGCCCAGCGTCGCCGGGTCCCTGTAGATGAGGTCGCCCAACTCCTCGACGGCCCGCTCCTGGGCGACCCCGTAGAGCTCGACGATGTAGGCGAGGTCGACCTTGCCCTTGTGGTCGAGGGAGACGAGGAGCCCCTCCTCGGCACTCCGCACGGCGGTGACGGGCGGGCGTTTCCCGACGACGTCCTTCTGCATGATGGCGGCGGGCGAAGCCGTGCCGCTGGCCTCGTCGTAGTGCTCGAGCGACATGACGAGCATGGCGTCCGGGTCTTCCCGGAACTTCGCGAGGTTCGGCATACGTCGCACGCTGACGCCGCCCGCCGTCTCGCCGAACGTGGTCTTGTTGATGGGGCCGTAGGCGGCCGCGAAGCGGTCGTAGGCCCGGTTGAGCTGGCGACGTGCCTCGTCCCGCTCGGGCTCGGGCCTTCCCTCGTTCTGCGATTTCAGGACGTTGCGGGCGTGGTCGCGAAGCTCGATGAGGGCGGCGAGCCTGCGGCCGACGAGCGTGCCGTCGGCCCGGAGCGTCGTGCCGCCGTAGCAGACGGCGACCCCTCGCCCGCCCGCCGACTGGCGGATGGAACGGTCGGGGCCGAGGAAGAAGCTCCCCTCGACGATGTGGTCGAGCGTCGGCGTCGGAGGGGCGGGGGGCGTGAACGTCGCGGCCCTGGGCTTGGCCGCAGGAATCGACGGCTCGAACCTCGGCAGTCGCTCGACGGCGAGCCTGAGCTGCTCGCCCAGGTCGCCGTTCGCGACGACGCTGTAGCCGTCGCCGCCGCCGTAGAGCCTATCCTTGCGGGACCAGTCGCCGAGCACCATCTCGGGATGATTGAGGAAGTAGCGGTTGACGCCGACCTCGGCCCCTTCGACTTCGAGCGTCCCGACTTCCAGCCAGGCCGGGTCGGCATGGTCGGGCGGCCCTTCAGGGGGTCTGCGGCGAAGGAAGACGATGTCCGTGACGACGCTCGTGCCCTCCTGCTTGAAGGCGTCCGATGGCAGGCGGACGGCCCCGAGGAAATCGGCCCTGGCGGCGAGGTGCTCGCGGGCCTCGGCGTTCCGCTTGTCGAGCGAGTAGTGGGTCGTGACGAGGGCGAGGACGCCGCCGGGCTTCAGGGCGTCGAGCGACTTCGCGAAGAAGTAATCGTGGAGCGAGAGCCGCATCTTGGCGTACTCGAACTTCACGTCGGCGAACGGCGGATTGCCGACGACGGCGTCGAGGCTCCCCTCGGGGAGCTTCGTGTCGCGGAAATTCTCGATGCGGATGTCATGGCCCGGATGGAGGGCCCTGGCGATGCGTCCCGAGACGCCGTCGAGCTCGACGCCGAGGAACCGCATCCCGGCGGGTGCGAGGCCCATGAAGCGGCCCGAGCCGCACCCCGGCTCCAGGACGGCGGCCCCCTTGGGGACGCCGAGTCGTTCGAGGGCGGCGAACATCGCGGCGACGACGACGGGGGACGTGTAGAAGGCGTTGAACGTGGTCCGCTTGGCACTCTCGTACTGCTCGGCGGTCAGGAGGGAGACGAGCTCCTCCCCGAGTGCCTCCCACGCGGGCGACTTGTAGGAACCGGTGACCGGGTCCGGGAAGAGGGAGAGGGCGACGGGGCCGAAGCCGCCGAAACGGGCGAGCGTCCGGCGTTCGACCTGGTCGGGGAGCCTCCGCTCCCGCTCGATTCGCCCGAGCGTGCGGACGGCCTCGAGGACGTCGAGGGCCTTGGCCTTCTCCCCGCCCGCGGGGCGGGCGGGGGGTGGGCCCGGCTCATGGTCCGCGGCCTCGTCCCCCGCGTCGACCGGCTTCGGTCGCGGGGGCGGGACGAGGTCGCCCAGGTTCGAGGGGGCGATTTCCTCGGGCGGGAGTGCGGGCCGCGGCGGTGCGACGGCGTCGAAGAACGCGAGCATCGGCTGGTCGGCCCGATTGCCGGAGCGTCCCCCGCCCGAGCGTGGTCGGGGGCCTGAGGGTGACGCTCCGGGACTCATGGCCCGGATTTAAGGCGATGCGTCGAGAAAGAACAAGGGTCCGAGATATGTGCGTTCGTATTCGAATCGATTTCCGGCTCGAAGGCTGTCGCCCATCGAATCCGGGCGACCCGAGAAGCACGTGCTCAGCCGAGACGGAGTCTTCCGACGGCCGGCTTATGTAGATACCGTGGATGCAGGCGAAATCGATATCGGGCCTTATGACAGAGCAGGTATGAAGCCATGTCGTCCGAGCTGGAGTGGCTGACCCGAAGGAACCGCATCGATACGCGACTCCGTGCCTGGGGCTGGGACGTCGTCCCTCACGGCCCGTCCTTCCAACCGGCCGAAGCCCATGCGAAGGCCGTCACCGAGTACCCGACCGCGAACGGCCCGGCCGACTACGCCCTCTTCGTGAACGGCCGAATCCTCGGGATTGTCGAGGCCAAGAAGGTCTCTCTCGGGCCGCAGAACGTGCTGGTCCAGGCCCAACGATACTCCGAGGGGGCGACGGACAACCCTCTTCAGTTCGGGTCCTATCGAGTCCCGTTCCTCTACTCGTCCAACGGCGAGGTCGTCTGGTTCCACGACGTCAGGAATCCGCTCGAACGCTCGCGGCGGGTCGCCGATTATCCGACGCCTTCGGGGCTCGAGGAGCGTCTCGCCCGCGATTTCGACGGCGACGTCCGGAAGCTGCTCGCCCTGCCGAACAACCACTCGCGGCTCCGTCCCTACCAAGTCGAGGCGAACGAAGCGGTCGAGAAGGCCGTCGCGGACCGCAAGCGGCAGATGCTCGTCGCGATGGCCACCGGCTGCGGCAAGACGTTCACGATGGTGAACCAGGCCTATCGGCTCATCAAGTCGGGGGTCGCCCGGCGGGTCCTGTTCCTCGTCGACAGGCGGGCCCTCGCCGCCCAGGCCGTGCGGGCGTTCGCAGGGTTCGAGCCCGAGCCCGGCTTGAAGTTCAACAAGATTTACGAGGTCTTCAGCCAGCGGTTCCGCAAGGAAGACTTCGAGGAGGACGGGAACGAGGAGAAGTTCGACCCGGAAGTCCTCCCGTCGTCCTATCTCCTCAGCCCTACGGGCGGGCATGCGTTCGTCTATGTATGCACAATCCAGCGGATGGCGATAAACCTCCTCGGCCGGGCCGCGGCGTTCGAGGAGGGGGACGAGGTGCGGGACGTCGAGGAGGCCGACAAGCTCGACATCCCGACCCACGCGTTCGATTGCATCATCGCCGATGAATGCCACCGTGGTTACACCTCCGCGGAACTCTCGACCTGGCGGACCGTGCTCGATTACTTCGACGCGGTGAAGGTCGGGCTCACGGCCACGCCCGCGGCCCACACCACGGCCTACTTCACCGACGTGGTCTATCGCTACGAATACCGGCGGGCGGTCGAGGAGGGCTACCTCGTCGATTACGACGCGGTCGCCGTCGACTCGGACATCCGCATGAAGGGGCTCTTCCTCAAGGAGGGCGAGCACGTCGGCCTGGTCGACACCGCCACGGGAGGCCAGCAGCTCGACTTCCTCGAGGACGAGCGGGCGTACGACGCGAGCGACATCGAGCGGAAGGCGACGGCCCCCGACTCGAACCGGAAGGTCGTCGAGGAGCTGAAGAAATACGCGTTGGAGCACGAGGCGAAGTACGGGCGTTTCCCGAAGACGCTCATCTTCGCGACCAACGACCTGCCCCACACCTCGCACGCCGACCAGCTCGTGAACCTCTGCCGCGAGGTCTTCGGGAGGGGAGAGGCGTTCGTCCAGAAAATCACGGGGAGCCCCACGGTCGACCGTCCGCTGAAACGCATCCGCGAGTTCAGGAACCGGCCGAACCCGGCCGTCGTCGTGACGGTCGACATGCTCTCGACCGGGGTCGACGTCCCGGACCTCGAATTCATCGTCTTCCTGCGGCCGGTGAAGTCCCGCATCCTCTTCGAGCAGATGCTCGGCCGCGGCACGCGGAAGGGCGAGCACCATCCCGACAAGTCGCACTTCACCGTGTTCGACTGCTTCGACGGGACGCTGCTCGCCTACTTCAAGCAGGCCTCGGCGTTCACGAGCGAGCCTCCGGCGAAGCCGACCCGGCCCATCAAGGAAATCATCGAGGACGTCTGGAACAACAAGGACCGGGCGTATAACGTGGGCTGCCTCGTCAAGCGGCTCCAGCGAATCGACAAGGAGATGTCGGGCGAGGCCAGGACGGACTTCGCGGCGTTCATCGCCGACGGCGACCTCGGCCGGTTCGCGAAGACCCTCAAGACGGCCGTCGCGAACGACTTCACCGGGACGATGAAGCTCCTCCGGAACGAATCCTTCCAGGACCTCCTTGCGAACTACAGGCGGCCTCAACGAGGCTTCGTCATCGCCCACGAGGCGAAGGACGTCGTCACGTCGCGGTGGCTCATCCGGGACGGCACGGGGAAGGAGCATCGGCCGGAGGACTACCTGAAGCTCTTCGCCGACTACGTCAGAGAGAACCCCGACCAGGTGGACGCCATCCGCATCCTCTTCGACCGGCCGAAGGAGTGGGGGACGGAGGCCCTGGGCGAGCTTCGGCGAAAGCTCGCGACGACCAAGCACCGATTCACAGAGGTGAATCTGCTGAAGGCCCACGAGGCCGCCTATCACAAGCCGCTCGTCGACATCATCTCGATGGTCAAGCACGCGGCCGACGAATCGGCGCCGCTCCTCACGGCCGAAGAGCGTGTGGACAAGGCCCTGGCGAAACTCAAGGCCGGCAAGACGTTCTCGGCCGATGAAGAGCGGTGGCTCGGCCGCATCCGCGAACACCTGGCGGCGAACCTGTCCATCGACCGGGACGACTTCGACGACGTCCCGGTCCTCTCGCGAGAGGGCGGCTGGGTCCAGGCGAACCGGGTTTTTCAGGGTAAGCTTGCGGGGCTCCTTCTCGAACTGAACGAGGCGATGGCGGCATGAGCGACATAGTCGGGAAACTCTGGGGCTTCTGCCACACGCTCCGGCACGACGGCGTCGATTACGGCGATTACATCGAGCAAATCACGTATCTGCTCTTCCTCAAGATGGCCTCCGAGCGTGTGCTCGAGGTCCCGAGCGGTTGCGAGTGGTCGAAGCTCCGAGACAAATCCGGGACCGACCTGACGGACCACTACATCGAAGTTTTGAGGACGCTCGGCAAGCAGCCGGGCATCCTGGGCGACATCTACGCGGGGGCTCAGTCGCGGTTCAGCGACCCGGTGAACCTCAGACGCCTCGTGAACCTCATCGACGAAACCGAGTGGACGGCCCTGGGCGTCGACGTGAAGGCCCACGCCTACGAAGGGCTCCTCGAGAAGGCGGCGAGCGAGGGCAAGAAGGGGGCGGGGCAGTACTTCACGCCCCGCGTCCTCATCCAGTCCATCGTCCGCTGCATGAAGCCCGACCCCCGGACGAGCCCGACCTTCACCATCGCCGACCCGGCCTGCGGGACCGGCGGGTTCCTGGTGGCGGCTTACGAGTGGCTCATGGAGCAGACGAAGGACGGAGCACTCGACCGGGAGACGTCCAAGCGGGTCAAGCGGAAGACCTACTTCGGGACCGAGCTGGTGGCCCGTCCGCGGCGACTGGCCCTGATGAACATGTTCCTCCACGGGGTCGAGCCGCACATTGAGCTTCAGGACGCGATTTACACCGCTCCAGGAAGTCAGAAGTTCGACGTGATTCTCGCGAATCCGCCCTTCGGGACCAAGGGGGCGAACCAGGCTCCCGACCGCGACGACTTCACGGTCGAGACGAGCAACAAGCAATTGAACTTCGTCCAGCACTTCCTCACCGTGCTCAACCCTGGCGGACGGGCGGCGGTCGTGCTCCCCGACAACTGCCTCTTCGCGGACCAGGCGGGTGAGGTCTTCAAGATTCTCACCGAAGACTGCAACCTCCACACGGTCATCCGGCTCCCGCGTGGGACGTTCACCCCCTACAGCCAAGGTGTGAAAGCGAACGTCGTCTTCTTCACAAAGGGGGAGCCGACGTCGAAGGTCTGGATTTACGACGGTCGGACGAACGTTCCTGGCATCACCAAGAAAGACCGCCCCCTTTCTCGTGTCCATTTCGCTGAGTTTGAGACGTGCTACGG
>NZ_JARRAG010000008.1 GCF_029589435.1 Paludisphaera mucosa
GCGACTCCGTGAAGATCGACCTGAGCGGCAACGGCGGCGCGGTCGTCGAGGTCGGCTTCAAGGAAGGGCGATCGGACTTCCAGGAGGGCGTGCGGCTCTTCCTGGATCGGGCGGAGTTCTGACCAATCCCTCGCCCCCGCCGGCCGGCGTAGGCTCGCGGGGCGGGGGAGGTGTTCGACTGCCAAGGGAGGGCCGAGTATGTCGATAGACCGAACTGCGCCGGACGCGGTCGTGACGCCCGAGCTCATCCAGGCCGTCCTCAAGGCCCTGCTCTCGAGTTTCCAGCATCCGGTCGCGCCGAAAGACGTCCGCCCTCCCCGCCCCGGCAAGGCTCCCTCGTACTGCCGCCACAAGGCGACGAACCGCGCCTACGTCACCCTCCCAGGGAAGCCGAAGGGACGCGTCGTCTACCTGGGGCCTTATGGGTCGGCCGAGTCCCGAAACCGCTATGACGCCACGATCGCCGCCTGGCTGGACGGCAGGCGGGTGGAATCCAAGGCCGCGAAGGAGGAGCCGCCGCCCTCCGTCAGTTACGTCGCGGGACGGTTCCTCGAGTGGGCCCGCGGCTACTACCGCAAGCGCGGCGAGCCGACGAACCAGGTGCGGATAGTGGACCAGTCGCTCCGCGTGCTCGTCGCGGAATTCGGCGGGTCGCCCGCCGCCTCGTTCGACGCCCAGGCCCTGAAGCGCGTCCGAAGCCGCTTCGTCGAGTCCGGCCTCAGCCGCGGCGAATGCAACCGCCGCGCGGGGATCGTGACGCGGTGCTTCCGCTGGGCGACATCGGAGGGGTTGGCGCCCGCGTCGGCGTGGCACTCGTGCAAGAGCGTCGAGGGCCTCCGCAGGGGCCGGTGCGAGGCCCCCGAGACCGAGCCCGTCGGCCCCGTCCCGCTCGACGTCGTGGAGGCGACGATCCCGCGCATGCCGACCCCCGTCGCCGCGATGGTCCGCCTGCAGCTCCTGACCGGCATGCGGCCCGGCGAGGCCGCCCAGATCACCCGAGCCATGATCGACGAGACCGCCGACCCCTGGGTCTACCGTCCCGACCGGCACAAGTCGGAGCACCACGGCCGCAAGCGGGAGATCCCGATCGGCCCCCAGGCCCAGGCCCTGCTGAGCGGATTCTTCCGAGCGGGCTCGGACGAGCCGCTGTTCTCTCCGAAGCTCTGGATGGTTCAGCGGAAGCAAGCCCTTCGCGCCGCGCGCAGATCCAAGGTCCAGCCGAGCCAGGTGGACCGCTCCAGGCCTTCGCGGAAGAGACCGGCCGGCGCGGCCTACGATCGCACGAGCTACACGCGGGCCGTCGCCCGAGCCTGCGCCGCCGCGTTCCCCCACCCGACGCTGGAGGACGTCCCCGCCCGGCGCCTCGGCAAGGCCCAGAAGGCGACCCTGCAGGAATGGCGGAAGGCCCATCGCTGGCATCCCAACCAGCTCCGCCACACGTTCGCCACCGAGGTCCGCCGCCGCTTCGGACTGGAGGCGGCCCAGGTGCTCCTCGGCCATGCGCGGGCCGAGGTCACCCAGGTCTACGCGGAACGCGACCTGGCCGCCGCCGCGAGGATCGCCGCCGAGATCGGCTGAGCCACTCCCCCGCCCCGGCCGGCGTAGGCTCGCGGGGCGGGCGGCCTGTTGCAGGTGCGACGGCCGTCGGCGAGGCTGTCGTCAAGCGTCTGAAAGAGACATGCAGGTTATTCATCGACTCGGCGAACGCGCCGGAAGGACGACCGATGTTCCGCTGGTTCAGGAGGCGATCCGAGCCGCAACCGCCCGGCGAGCTCCAACGATACAAGAAGGCCGTCGAGGATCACCAAAGCCATCCGGTCGTCCGTCGCTGGTTCCATCAAATCACCCCATGCAAGTTGGCGATCCCCGGCTCGGGCGTCGCCGAGTTCATGATGATCGAGTTCCGCGACGGCCGCCTCGGGGCGATGGTCTGGAGCGACGGCGACGGCAACTGGGGCGCGGGCGGGTGGCTGCCACTCTCCGCCGACGACCTCCTGCCGATCGACGTCGGCTACCTTCAGGACGCCCCCGCGTCGCCGACGTTCGCCGGCGTCCTGGACGCGGTTTCCGCTCGAAGACGAGAAGCGCCGGGTGCATAGATCGGAGCTTCGAGGTTCCGAGGGTCCGGACGTGATGGTCGGCCGCCCAAGCCGTCTCTTTCGAAACGCCGAACGCCCCGCCTCCCCACCTGGGAGCGCGGGGCGTTTTTCATTTCGGTCGCGCGTCGGGCGTGACATAGGCTTGGGTGTGAGGCGCCCGAAGTGCGGGGTCGCGGCCCGTCCAAGCGTGAGGCGTCGAATCCGGAACGAGGCGGAGCGTGACGACTTTCATGCGGCGGTTCTACGCCCAGGACGACGTCCGCCACGAAGGTCCGGTCAACTGGATCGACCTGCAGACGATGGACGGCCGCCGGCTCGGTGCCTGCCTGTCGTTCGCGACGGCGGAGCTGTGCGTCGAGCGTCGCCCAGGCCGGACGTACAGGGCGGTCTGCTGGGAGGAGGGCCGCGTCGAACGACGGTATCTTGTTCGGGCGACGCGGGAGACGCGGTCGTGGCGGGTCCGCTGGGTCGAGGAAGGGTCCGCGTGAACCCGTCGGCGGATCTCGGCGCGGGCGAAGTCGAGCGGTTGATCGGCCGTGAAACGACGTTCGTCCGCCATCGGACATGCGTCCCGACGGGGATAGCGTACGCTCTGGGTCTGAGGCGTCGAAGAGCGGGATCGCGGCCCGTCCGATCGGTGGAGGCATCTGAATCCGGAACGGGACGGGACGTGATGAGCTTGGCGTTGATGGGTCGGTTGTACGGCAAGGTCGGCATCAACCAGGAAGGGCCGACCAGCTGGATGTGCCTGCAGACGATGGACGGCCGCTGGATCGGGGCGTGCCTGACGTTCGCGATCGCGGACCGGTACGTCGGGCGTCACCCCGGCCGGACGTTCCGCGCGGTCTGCTGGCAAGGCGGGCGGGCCACCACGCGGTTCCTCGTCAGGGCGACCTCGCCGAAGGTGATCAACTGGGTCGTGGAACGCGACGCGTGAATCTGCACGGCCCTACTCGTCGGCCGACCGTCGCCGGCCGTCGTTGAAGACCACGCGTGCGACGTACCTCCCGTCGGCGCCCTTCTCGCGGCGGACGATGCGGAGCTTGAACGTCCCGCTCGCCGCCGAGAGGACGACGTCGTCGCCGGCCTCGAGGGCGCGATCGGCGACGAAGTCGGCGCGCCGGTCGTCCGAATCCCAGTCGATCCTCACCTCGACCCCGAGCAGCACGACGCCGTCCGCCGTCGTCAGGCTCCCGACCATTCTCGACACCATGCGCCCCCCTGACCCGTCGACTCCCGCCCGTGCGGGGATGCAACTGCGGGGCCGAGCGCGAAGTCGAGCGGGGGTTGAGCGGACGTCGACGTCCACGCTCTTGATGTCGTGTGACAGCATGGTATGATCCATGGCAGGTCCAACGGTTGTCGAACAAGTCCGTCGGATCGAGATGAGGGCGTGCGGTAGCCAATCCGTACGCCCTCGCTTCGTTCCGCGACCCGTCAGCGCGGGTCCATGGCCACCCTGGCGAAGACGCGATCCGTCCCGCGGCCGGACGTCAGGACGTCGTCGACCGTGAGCGCGAACTTCTCCCCGCCGCATTCGAGGACCAGGGCCTCGTCGACCCCGATCACGCCCGTCGGCATGGTGAAGCGGGCCTCGGTCGCGCGCTCCGGACCCCGCACCTCGACGCCGACGTCCTCGCCCAGCGTCTCGCCGTCGCGCGTCAGGTGCCCGATGACATGTCCGCGGATGATTTCCTCGTAGGTCATGCTCCCCTCGGACCGTCGACTCCCGCCCGCATGGTAACGCGGCGCGGTGCCGAGATCGAGGCGGAGAGGGTCGCGGACGATCCGTCGTCACCAGACGCTGGTCACGCTCGCGTGGGTCATGCCGCTCCGGACGTCGCATCCTCGGACGTGCAGCTCGATCCTTCGGCCGTTGGTCGCATCCAGGTAGAGGGTGGTGCCCGGCCGAACATACGCATCCATGGTGGCCCACGACGCATTGGAGCCGGAGATCGTCGCCGTGATGCGCCCGGCGACGAGGTGGCCGCCGTACGCGTCGATCAGCCTGCCGGTTACTTCGCCGCCCACGCCGCCCCCTTCCCACGACCCGTCGACTCCCGCCCGTCGCGTAATGCAACTGCGGGGCCGAGGGCGAAGTCGGGCGGGGGATGATGGCGGCCGCCGAAGGACGATCGTCCTCTTACGACCCCTCTTCCTTCGTGGCCCATGCGAAGAATCGGCCGTGGGGGCTCGTCTCGCGCCCGTAGACGTGCAGGATGATCTTCCTGCCGGCCGCCGTGACGAGCGCGCAGGGGGCCTCCGTGTCGAGCGGGGCGTCGGCCACGAACCAGGCCGGATTGTGCTTGGCCGACCAGTCGATCGTCATCTCCACGTCCTTGGCGCAGACGTCCCCGTGCCGCGTCAGGTCGCCGATCACGCGTTCCATGTCCCCGCCTCCCGGTCCCATCCTTGGTACGTCGTCCACGACGGAGATGGGGTTCTAACCCGAACGCGCGAGCATTGGAAGGCCGCTCCCGCTCGAGGGCCGCCGCCCCCTGCCCTGCCCCGCTCGGATCGCCCTGCGCGCCCGCGAGCCGCGGCCTAGGCTTCCATCAGCCGATGGGCGCGATCACGATCCGATCCCTGAGGAGGGACCATGTCTCCAGACGAAGAAGCGCGACGGGCGAGGTGGACGCGCGACAAGCAGCGGTCCGCGCTGTTCCTGGCCGCCTACGGACCGCCGACCGCCGGAGCGTCCCCGTCGTCGGGCGAGGTTACGGAGTCGCGACGGCAGGGAGTTCCGCCCCACTTCTGCCTCGGCCCGACCGCTCCGCGCGTCGAGGCCAACCGCCAGGACGTCTAGACGCCGCGACGCCCAAGGCTCATGACGTCGGGGCGTACAGACTCCTCGACGTCGGGACATCTAGACGCCACGGCCCCGCAACGCCCAAGCATCGAGGATGCTCGACGTCGCAGCGGCTCGACGCTGCAATTCCTGGGCGCCCCGACGCCGGAGCGCTTCGGCCGATGAAACGTCTAGACGCCGCGACGTCCAGGCTCCGGAGCGTCGGAACGTCCCGCCACGCCGCCGCCTGAGCGTCGAACGTCCCAGGCGCCAGCAGGGCCCCTGGACGTTCCGGCGAATCGGAGGTCGGCTGAACGATCGCTTGCGGTCGGCCCCCCCCTGCTCCGCCCCGATCGCTCCACGCGTCGAGGGGGCCTCCAAGGGCGTCTAATCGCCGCGGCCCCGAAACGTCCAGACGTCGAGGTTCCTCGCGGGCGGGACGTTTCGACGCCGCGCCGCCCCGACGCCGGAACGCTTCGGCGTCGAAACGTCTAGACGCTGCAGCGGCGGGACGTCCACGGTCCAGGGCGTCGCGGGGCCCCGCCGCTTGGACGTCCGAACGTCGTGGGATCCAGGCATCAAGGCTTCCTGGAGCCCAGCCGTCGCGACGGTCGAACGCCTCGGCGTCCAGGAGGCCCGACGGCTGGGAGGCCCGACGGCTGGGACGCTCGACGGCTGGGAGGGCCGGCGCCGCGATCCTCCGACGTTTGGACGTCCCGACGCTCAAGCCCCAGGCCGTCGCGACCGATGATCCTTCCAGGAATGGGGGATAAGGCCGATGCGACGGATCGCGTTCGTGAACCTCAAGGGCGGGGTCGGCAAGTCGACCTGCGCGGCGACCATCGCCGTCGGGCTGGCGAAGCGCGGCCGGCGCGTGCTGCTGATCGACGCCGACGCGCAGGGGCATGCGACCTGGACGGTGACGCGGGGGCAGGGCGGGGGAGACGTCGGCCTGGGCGAGGTCCTCTTGCGCCACGCCGCCGCGGTCGACGCGATCCGGCCCACGCCCACCGTGGGGCTCGACGTCCTGCCGGCCGGGGCCTCCCTCGGCGGGGCGAACATCGCCCTCGCCCAGGAGCTCGGGCGGGACACGCGGCTCCGGTCGGCCCTGGTCGACGTCCGCGGGTACGACGAGGTCCTCATCGACTCGGGGCCGTCGCTCAACCTGTCGACGATCAACGTCCTGACCGCCGCCACGGAAGTCGTCGCGCCGGTCGACGCCGCGATGTACGCCGTGCTCGGCCTGGTGGACCTCAGGCGGGCCGTGGAGGAGATCCGCGACGCCTACAACCCCGGCCTCAGGCTCGCCGGCCTGGTGCTGTGCAAGGCCCGCAAGGACGCTACCAGCCGCGACGTGGAACGCCAGCTCCGCGAGACGTTCGGCGCGCTGGTCCACAAGGCCACGATCCCGCTCTCAGCCGCCGTCGAGGCCGCCCACGCCCGCGGCCTGACGATCCTTGACCACGCGCCGAAGTCGCCCGCCGCGACGGCGTTCGAAGCCCTGATCGACGAGGTGCTGTCCCATGGCCGATCCGAAGAAACCGAGCATGCTCGCCGGCGTCCTGGAACGCGAGAAGACGCAGCCTAAGCCGTTCGAGCCCGAGGTCGAGGAGCCGGTCGAGGCCGAGCCGAGCCCGTCGAAGGGCAGGGGGGGCGCCGCGTCCGCCAAGGCCCGCGCCGCCGCCCCGTCGGCGAAGCGCATCAAGCCGCGGACCATCCACCTGCCGGACGACCTGTTCGAGCGGATCCTGGTGCAGTCACACCGCCGCGGCCGGACCATCTCCGAATACGTCGCGGCGCTGCTGGACCGCCACGTTCCGGACCATCGCGTGGTCCGGTCGTCGGGGTCGGCCGAGTCGGAGGACGCGGCCTGAAGCGTCGCCGCCCAGGCCGCGTCCGTGCGACTCGTCAGGACGGTCGAGTCGTGAAGATCTCCAGAGAGTAGCCGGCCGTTATCGTCGACATGCCCGGCGCCTGGAATGCGCCCCCGGCACCATTCTGAGAGGCAACGACCCAGGGGGTCCCCGCGGCGTCGCCGTTCGGGAGGTAGCCTGCGGCCGGCAGTGCGCCTACGGCCTGGATGTCGACCACCCTGAAGATGACGGACGGGGTGGCGCCTCCGGTGATGGCGCAAGTCCAGGTGACGGTTTGGGCACCATTGACGACCGTGCCGCTGGGGCTCGCGGCGAAGGGCGTCCCGTTCCCGACGGTGATCGTCACGCCGAGGTTGGTGCCGCCAATCACCAGATTAGGGGTCGCGAGCCGGGCTTGGGCGTTGAAGATGGCGATGCCGGAGCCGTGGAATTCGTAGCTGTAGGTCTGACGCACGAAGGCGGCCGGGATGGCGCCCGTGGTGCTGGCCAGGCGGTAGCCCCGATTGAAGTCGGTCCCGGCCCCCGCGGGCAGGAAGCCGAAGCCGCCCGACACGATGCATTGGGTGGCCGCGGTGAAGCTCGCCGCGCCCGAGCCTACGGGGCCCGAGGGCGATCCAGGGTTGGCCGCGTCGACGACCGAAGTGGTCGCCTGCGAGATCGCCGTGAGCGTGCCGGCGCCGATGGTGCCGCCGGCCGTCGAGCTCTGGACCCCGAACACCGGCGTACCGCCGTTGACCCATGCGTTCACCCCGTCTGGGGGGGAGTTCGGAAAGGCGGGAGGCCGGCGATAGATGGCCGGCGCGGTGAGTGCTCGGCTCTCGAGCCGGCCGTATCCCGACCGGGCCGACCAGTCGGGGGAGAACTTCACCTCGCGTCGCTTCGCCTTGGGTCGTCCCGTCAGCAGCTTCATGGCGCACCGCCTCTCTGGAGATGGGGAGAGTCGCAACCAATCCGGCCACCCACGAATAATGAAGTGCTTCATGAGTGGAAGCGGAAGATTAGTGGGGCGGGGGGGGCGCTGCAATAAAAAAGCGTGGTGCGGCCGAAGATATCCGTCGCGTCCACGTGGCGGGGCTCGACGCGGGCCCCGACGCCGCGATTGACGGACTCGCGGGCGACCGCCACGTCCAGCGTCGAGGCGGATCGGCGGCCGAGCATCCACTGCGCGATGACGGGCCTGGACCGCCCCGAGCTGGTCGAGCAGCTCGTCGACGCGCACCTGCGGCGTTACGTGGCGAGCGACCGCGGGGGAGGGGACTCGGCCGGGGAAGTCGACGGGGGGGCCGCGTGAATCACGTGATGCGAAGCGCGCGACTCGACGTCGCGACGGTGACGAGGGTCGGGCGAGGCGGACCGGCGTGCATCGAATCGGATCGACGGAGCCGATCTCAGGCGGCCGACCGCGTCGGGGCGCTGCGTCGGGGGCCGATCGTCGCCGGGTTCGAGCGTCGGCTCCATGACGCCGAGCCATCGATGCGCCTGGTCCTGGGCGTCGCCGAGCTCGGCGATCGCGTCGGCGCACCGGGCCCGAATGCTCTCGCAGTGGGCGCGGGCCAGGAGCCGATCGCCGCCGAGCCGGAGAAGGCGTCCCTGGGCGTGCTCGAGGCGGCGCAGGAGGGTTCGCGACAGCCCCCGCAGGCGGGCGATACGGGCGTGGACCTCCACCATTCGGGCCGCGGAGGCGCCGTTCGGCGCCGAACAATCGTTCATCGTCGGACCTCCTTCGAGGCGTGCATCCGAACCGGCGCGACGTTGCGCCTGGAAGAAAGCCTAGGCCGCAAACGCAGGCGGGGTGGGCGGCGCCGGACTTTCATCCGCCGGCCGTCCGCGACGATGCGCGGGACAGCACGGGCTTGAGCCGGCGTCTCCGACGTGCTCCCCTGGATGGCCGGGGACCCGTCTCGCACCCAGGAGCCGACGCATGGCAACGCGATATGAGATCGTCGTCCGATCGGACGACGGCAGGCACCTGGCCAGCGCGATCTACCATGCGCCGGTCGACGTCGCCGCGGTCGGAGACTCGGTGGCCCTCGGCGACCACAAGATATCCGTCCTGTCCCGCGAATTCGTCTACACGAAGGACGAAGAGATCCTGGTGGTGAACCTGATCGGCCGGACGATCGAAGCTCGGGAACCGAAGGCGGGCGTAGGCGGCGCCTGGATTCCGTGACCCCCCCCTGAAACGCGGGGTCGATCGTGGCGACGCCGTCAAGCCGGCGGACCGGTCCGGCGTCCCCGGCCGTCGCGCCGGCCCTCGGACGGATCCACGAAGCCCTGGGCCTCGCGCCCGAGTCGCAGCAGGACGATGCCGAGGGCTATCGGTCCGCCCTCCCCATGATCCGGCCGAAGGCGCGATCCTGGGCGTCGATCCACGAGACGCCGACGGTCGTCGGCCACTCCGTCCCGAGCGCCCAGATCAGGTCGTGGGAATCGGAAGTCCCCTCCGCCAGCGGCGAGAACGCCGGCTGGCCGGCCGCCCAGCCGGCGTGCCCTCGCGCGGGCTCTCCATCGAAGGTGACGATGATCGATCTCGCGACGCCAGGCCCCTGGTTCTCGACCACGAGCCTCCAAGACTCGCGGCCCACCTCGATGATCTCGGCGGCGACGCTCATGAGTCCTCCGCGCCTGGCGAGGCGGAACGCTTCGAGCCGAGGCCCCCGCGGCGTCGCGGGACGCCCGTCGGCGTCGTCATGACGTGGCAAGGGGAGCGACGCGGTCCTGGACCGTCGCCGCAATTAGGTGTCGACTCCGACCCCTGTCACAGCCTTACGGTACGCCGGCCGCCGTACGTTAATCAAGCAGATTATTATAATTTTAAACGTAAAACTAAATGATCCGACCAGTTCCTGCCCCGCTCCGTCGATCCGCTCGACCTCGATCGGAGGCGCGGCGCCGGCCCCGCGGCTTCGTTCCACGGTCGGATAATCCCCCGCGATTCAAGCCGCCGCATCCTGACGAGGGGTGCAGGGGGCATCGGTCGATAGGCGAGGCCTCGAAGCTGAACGCAATTATTAGTACTTATAATATAAGTCTAATAGACATTGGTGATAGATTGATCGGTCGTCATCCTCGCGGTAGCATGGATTCCCGCCGGCAAGCCGTCTCGCCGTCTCGGTGTGACGTCGGTCCGTGAACTCCAAGAGGCCTCTTCAATGTCATACCGATGCTACTTCGGCCTCGTTGTGGGGATTTCCGCGTTGGGGCTTCTGCTCGTCGAATCCGAGGCCGAGGCCGCGACCATCTATTCCACCCTCGGTCCGAATGACTCGTTTAACAGAAACGCCTCGTCGGCGATTTATGGTCAGGGCGTCCAGGGCAGCGATCACTACAGCGTTGCGGAGCGTTTTACGGTGGGGGGGTCGAGCGACTTCCTGTTCACGTCTGCGGAGCTGGGCGTCTACAGTCGCTCGGGAACTGCATCATTAGGTGTGGTGCTCATGGAAGACCTCGGTGGCCTGCCTGGGGAAACCCTCGAGTCCCTGTCGATCGAGGTCGGTCCGGACGTGCGTCTTCACACGGTCACTTCCACACTCAATCCGCTCCTGGAGGCGGGCCATTCCTATTGGTTGGCGGCCGTGCCTACCAGGGATTTCAATGGTGGGTGGTATGGGAATTCCGAAGGAATCATAGGTCGCCAGGGGATCGACTACCTCGATTTCAACATAGGGTGGCTTGCGATCAGTGCCACCTCCGGCGCTTTCCGAATCTCGGGAAATGCTGCCGCCGTCCCCGAGCCTTCGACCCTGGCGATGTGGGCGACGGCCGCCGCGATGACTGGTTCGATCGTCCTCCGACGTCGTCGCGTCTGAGGTCAAATGAGTCAGGCGGGGACGACGATCGCTCCCGCGGCCTCCGTGGGATCCAGCGCGGGCAGGCCGTGCGCGTGGCCTGCCGAGGGTCGTCGCGTTGATATTCGGCAGCATAGGATCACGACCCCTCGCCGTCGCCCCTCGAACGGGTCCACGCAGCCCCGCGCCTGGGCCTCGCCCGCGAGGTCGTCGACACGCCGCGCGGGGTCGGGCCGCCCTGGCTCGGCCCCGCGGTTCCGTTTCACGCGTCGACGTTCCACGCCGGCGCGACCGTCGCGACCCGCAGCGGGAAACCCAGGATTTACTTATGAAGTGATGAACGTAACATAATATCCGTTATCGGACGCACCGCGGCGGGATAATTCCGCGGGATTCAAGATCATCGTCCCTTGGATTCGGGCGAGCCCGAGAAGAGCTGGACGTTCCCACACCCGTCGCACCGCCTCGCCGGGAGCTTCACGCCGACCTGGAAGAGCTTGCCGACGAGCGAGGCGTCTTCGGGCGTGAAGGCGAGGCCCTGCGCCCCCAGGCTCCCCCAGGTGTACGAATTAGCCCCGCACAGCGGGCAGGGTAGTTCGAACTTCTCGCCTGACTCCATGGGTCCGCCTCCGAAAAGAGCAGCTTGGGACGACGCGGCGCCCGCCGACTTCGCATCGGCGGCGGAATGCTGTTCGTCCGCCCGCCCGCGATATTCAAGCCGCCGCCGCATCCCGCCGAGGGGTCGAGGGGGTATATACCTCGTCACCGTGCTCGCCGAGCTTCCACCTGGCGAGCACGGTGCGGACGAGCTTGGCTTCGGCCGAGATCCTCGCCCCCACCCCCCTGGGCAGCCGGATCGCCTCATGGTGTCGCCTTGAGTGGCTTCTCTTCGGCTTCGGCGTCATCGCGCGTATCGGTCGGCCTCCTGGCGGGCGATCTCCTGCCTTTGCCGCTTCCCCCTCTTGGCGTTCTTCTCGTCCCGCTCGACGTCCCGCCTATGCTCGGCCGTGAGCTTGTCGGGCATAGCCCGACGTTCGGCCCTCGTCAGGGGCTTGGCGGGCTTAAGGGCGTTCCCCGCGGAAACGACGAAACCCCCGCCCGCTGAGCCTCGTAACTGCTCTCCTCTTCTCCCCGACTCCGCCCTGGATTCTCGTGGACGCCGCCCGTCCGTCCGCCTATAAATGGCGAAGTCCGATCATCTCGCCATCCGAACACCCCGCCGAAGCCTCTCCCGGCCTTCGCTCGAGGAGCCTTCAGCGTGACCCCCTCCGAATCGAAGCAAGAAGTCCCCGCCGCTAAGTCCGAACCCTTCCATGCCCGCCGCAGGTGGGGGCGTCAGGTGGGCCGGCTGGACATCCAGGCGTTCGCCGTCGACGACGTCGGCGCGCGGTTGAAGGCGAAGCGGGACCGAAGATGGAAGCCCGAGGAAGGGGCCTGACGAAAGCCTGCGGGCTTCAGCCCCCGCTCCGCCGACGCCCGACGGCCGCGGCGACGCGGGCCTTGGTCACGCCCAGGTGGACGGCCGCGCGGTTGACCGAGCGGAACACGTCGAAGGCCTCGAGGCATCGCGCGTCGAGCTCGGCCCTTTCCGCGGCGTGACGCTCGGCGAGGGAGCGGTAGCGGTTCCGACTGCCGACCGGTCGACCGCTGCGCACCGGCGGCGGCTTCGGAGTCTCCTTGGCCGTCCGCCGCGTGTAGGGCTTCCTCGGCGGCCTGACGACGAGCCCCGCGTAGACCCAGCCGTACTCCGTCCGTAGCCAGTCCTTGGCCTCGGGAGGGATGGCGGCCAGGGTGTGCAGCACGGTCGTCTTGTCCGCGTTGAACACCACGCCGACCTCGCGAAAGCTCCACCCCTTGTCGTGGTAGACCCAACAGTCGTGTCACCAGCCGCCATTTGGATCAGTCGAGCGGTATTCGGGCGTTCATGTCGAGCTCGAAGCGGCCGTACGGGTTCACGTGCTCCCAGATCAGCGGCGTCAACGCGCTCAGGTCACGGGGTCCCGCTTCGTCCCGCTCGGCCCCTTTTTATGGGTTGCGAGGAGTTGCGTTGCGCGGCCCTTTTATGGGGTCAGGTTTCGCGCCCGCGCGCTCGGGCGTCCCAGGCGTCCCATCAAGGGGCGGCGATCGGTACGCCCTTCGTCGTCGAGTCTCGGCGCGGGCCCCTTTTTTATAGTGTCACCATGTGTCACCCTCGCGCCACCCTTTTGAGGTGTAGTCATCCCGCCCCGCGGGACCCTTTTGAGGTGTCCGGCGGCTGTCCGGTTTCCTGTTCGTTTCCAGATAGCTGGAAAGCCGAAGTCCCTGAAAATTCCCCGATCGCAGGGAAGCGGCCCGCACGAGTGACGTGTGGCGGTCGTGACGTTTCGGGGGACGTCGGTCAACTCCCGCGACGGCTCCCGCCGTCAGGACGGCTCGTCGACCGAGGCCCGATCTTCGGCCGGCTCCGGCGAGGAGCCGGTCCAGGTCAGGACCACGACCAACGCCGTCGCGATGAGGGCGACGAACGGACTCAGCAGCAGGCCGACGACGACGCCCGCCAAGGCGCCCGGCCAGCCGTAGCGACCGCCGCCCAGGATGAGGCCTTCGACCGACATGGAGATCACCGCCAGCGGCACGAAGATGTCGATCGTCTCGACTCCTATCGACCCAGCGACGAGGAACGCGACCGAGCCGGCGGCGAGGACGTGCAAGGCCTTGGCGAGCCAGCCGAATGGGGCGTTGACGGCCCAGACGATCCAGCCGCTCGCCGCGACGACGGCGGCCAGCGCCGTCAGTCCAGGCAGGTGCACGAGCGACCGTCGACGTTTGGGCTTTTCCATAGCGATCCCCGCGACCTACCGAGGAATTGGCGGGGTTATTGTATACCGCCTGCTCAGCGATCCTCAGCCGTCTCCTAGGCGCCTTCCCAGGTCCTTTCCTGTTGGCAGGAAAGCCGAGGTTCCGCCCAGGTCCTGCGGCGAGCCTCCCGAAACGCCGCCTCGCGTGCGCGCGCTGGACTAGGAAAACTACATTCCGAAACGCGAGGCCTCGCGTGGGGATGTCGGTTTGTCGGTTCGAGCGATGTCGAATCCCCCGCGTTTTACGGACTGTGGAAATTCGACGCGGACTCACCTGGCGTGTTTCATATTATAACCACTGTTGAATTTTCCGAGACGATCCTCGACGATGTTCCACCTTGACCCGCCCCGATGTCGGGCCGGACTCGGCGATGGCCAGGAAGTGTAGACGGATGGTGATGCGGATGACCAAGCAACTGTGGACATTGACGGTCCTCGCCCTAGCGGTTGCCGGCCGGGCGGAAGCGGGCTTTCTGGACGTGTCTACGCTGTCGCCCAGCGCCAACGGTTCCTTCGCGGGCTCCCTCGACGGCCTGCCGACGGCCGGGGCGATCACCGCAAACGATGGGTCGTTCTTCTTCACGGCCTCAGGCACGTCCTTCGGAGACTCGACGCTCGACGGCTCGTCGCCCCAGTACAGCTACTCAAACATCTACTCCCCGTCCACGCCCCTGACCGACCGCATCGGATACGCGAAATTCGCGTCGGCGGGCTCGTCGACGGTCGTCATCAGCTTCGGCGCGGCGGTGTCGAACCTGATCTTCGACGTTGCGAACCTTGACGGCGCCCAGTTCAGCTTCAACTTGGTCGGCGGCCTGACCGGGCTCTCGCTCCTCAGGGGCAACGGCGGTAACGGCGACGGCCTTGGAGTCTCGGGCAATACGATCCTCGACCTGGACCCGACCACGATCGTCGGCGTGAGCCCCGAGACGCCCCCACCCACCAGCGGCGCGAGATCGGGCTACGGCTCGGTGCAATTGCTCGGTACCTACCAGACTCTGACCTTCATCGTCAGCACGGCGAATGGTGCCGCGGGGGACGGAGACGGGGGGAGTTTCACCCTCAGCACGGCACCCGTCCCCGAGCCTACTAGCCTCGCCCTCTTCGGAATCGCCGGTCTGATCGGACTGGGTTGCGCCGGATGGCGTCGCAAGCGAAACATGGCCGCCTGACGGCGATGGCTCGACGTGCCCAGCCGCAAGCGGCCCGAGCCGGGAAGGTCCTCCTCAGGGGTTGGGCTCCAGGATCATTGGGACGGCCTCGGTCGTCGTGTCGTCGACGTTGATCCGCTTGGCCGCGGGCGGATACTCGTGCGCCCATGCGCAGGATGTCGCAGGTGTCGCCCTTTTTACAGGGTCGCGTTTGGTCACCCCTCGACGTCGCAGGCCGCGTCCAACTCCAGCAACGCCTGTTCGTGCGTGGCCGCGTCGCCGGCGATCGCGTCCGGCGGGGGCTGGCTGCCCTCCAGGAAACGCAGGATCGCCAGCCGCGTCTCGAGGTCGGTCGTCGCGGCCAGGTCGTTGGCCCAGTCGTCGAGGATCGTCGTCCCGTGGTCGCGAGCCGCGGTCAGGACCCGACGCAAGGCCTCGCGGGCGGCGGCGACCTTGGGACGGCCCCCAGGGTTGCCGCTGCGGCCCCTGGAGAACGGGATCAGGCCCGACGTGTTCGGGGATCGGTTGGCCATCGGCCTCTCCTATCTCTGTTCTCAGTGAATCAGCCGGCCCCGACGGGCGACTTGCGCGGCCGGCCCATGGGGTAGACGCGTCGCGGGGGTGCAGGTCGCCCATCGCGCTCGGCCAGCAGCTTGAGCCCATCCTCGATCGCCTGGGCTCGAGTCACGCCCTTCGCGTCGACGAGGTCGTCGAGCCAGCTCAGCCACGCGGACGAAGCGACCAGGCTGAAATTGTGTGATCCCTTCTCGCTCATGATCCAACCCTTCCTTGCTGGGAGGTCCGCGCCGACGTTGTCCGCCAGTTGTCCATGGACAGTCCTGTGACTGTCACACCATGTCACGGATGTCACGCTCGGTCACGCACAACGCCTTTCGGTAATAGTGCCGAAAGGTCGATACGCCATCAGACATCGCGTCTTAGGAGAAGCGCACACCGCGGGCTTCCTCCGTGATTACCCCCTCTGCTGGGGGCTCTCGGGGGTTCTCCGCTTCTCTTGACTCTCGGCTTCTGGCTTTGCAGAGGCTGTGGGCGAAGTTCTTCCCACCGGCAGGTGGGTCCAGCTTTTGATTTGCCGCTATCACAGTGGAACCAGGACGTAGCCGCGTGCGCGGGATCAACTACCCGCCCGTTGCCTGGAACTCCCACTTCTGTGGAAGAGCTGGTTTGGTTCGCCTACCTAGCCGCCCCCTTGCACGGCTCGCCTCACTCGGGGAGTTGGACCCGATGCCTGTTCCGCCTCCGTGGCTCGCGGCGCTCGCCGTTGCTTAGGGAGGTTCATGAAGCCTTTATCGGAAGGCCCCAACCACCGCGCCGCCCGTGAGAGCGACGATCGCCAAGACTCATACTCTCTCGACTTCGCCTCGGTCCGCCTGCGTCTCCGCCGCGGTTCCGAAGCATCTCTGTGATTCAGAAGGCAGACGACTTGTCTTTGTTACGGATTCGTCGTAGAGTAATACTCGCCAAGACTCTCTCGCCCTCGCCGGCTTCGCCACCGGCGAGGGTCTTTTTTTGACCCTGGCCGATCTCGGAGCATCAGGCGAGTGCGCGAATTTATGTAGTGGCGACTCTGCATATAGTTTACGCGTCGAGATCCATCGACGTGAGCCGGATTTGGCCGGTACCGCCGTAGGATCTACAGTTTATGCGGGTTATCGCGCCGACCGCCGCCGTCTCAGGGTCGCGATCTGCTTTTGCAGCTGCTCTGGGGTCGAGCGGCGACGCCCAACGTACCCGTCTGGCTGCCCCGTGGCGGGGCTCACGCCGATGCGGGCGATCATTCCCACGACCTCTCGCCTGACGTCGTCCTGGCACGGCCCCGAGGGCGGCTGAGCGGTGCGGCTTGGGGCCTCGGCCTTGCCGATTGGGCGAAGAGCCGACTCGCGACCCTTGGCGATCATCGCCCGCAGGTACGCGGCAGCCGTGGCACCGTCGGGTACCCCCCCTGGATCTTCCCCACCCGAAAGGGAAATCCCGTCTGATCTCTCGCTCTGGATCGGGGATCTGGTTAGTTCGGCGCTCGCGCCTAACCCCTGGATCGCTTGCGCCGAACCGGTTAGATCCTCGCGCCTAACGGACGGCTGTCCAGTTAGATCCTCGCGCCTAACCCCGTCCCAGGTCACGACGACGCCCAGGCGGATCCTCCCACCGGCGGCGAGCTCGCGACGGACCAGGCCCGCGGATTCCAGCCGGCCGAGGGCGCGGCTGATCGTCATGGGGCACCGGCCGAGGATGCGGCCCATGGTGGAGTTGGACAGCTTGGACCGCCAACCCCGAGACTTGGCGTTGTCCAAGACCAACACGAAGACCGACCGTGCGGTCTGATCCAGGCCCAAGCCGTCGAGGGCGACGGGGTCGGCTCGGAAGGCGAAGGGTATACGGGGCGGGATCCGCTTGACTTCGGCGTGCGCGTGGGGGATCATTGGCTTACCTTTGAAGCTTCCTGAGGCCATCGGAGTTAGCCGCTCCGGTGGCCTCTTTACGTTCATGGATGCAGTCTCGTCGCCCGCGGCGACAAATCTGTCACCACGGGGGCGGCGGCCATTCTGGCGCGCCTTGCGGCCTCACGCCAGACTCTTGCTCGTCGATGTCGACGAACTCGCGGGAAGTCAGGCCGTAGGCCTTGAGGCCCAGGTCGCCCATCGCGTCGTACGCGTCGGCGTCGAACATGCAGACGTACAGCACGCTGACGCGCTCCGCGCCGACGCGCTTCCTGCTGAGGAAGTAGACGCGGCCCCGAAGCCGGTACGCCATCGGCCGACCGAAGGCCGCGCGGCTGTGATCCAGGATCGCTTCGTAAAGCCGATGCTCGGGGGCTCTCATCGACTCCCGATACCGCTCGGCGGCGACCGGCTTCCGTCGCATCCTGGCGTACTCGCGCTCGGCGTCGTCGGCCGCCGCCGCGATCTCCGTCGTGGGGTGCGCCCGCTCCATGTCCTCCGTCCAGGCCGCGCGCGGGCTCTCGATCAGGTCCAGGGCCATGGGGTCCTCGAATAGGGGGTTTCGTGGGTTCGCTCGGCGAAAAGACGGACTAGTCTGACTTTGCCTCTCCGCCGTCGCCGAGGGCCTGCAGGAGCGATGGGCGGACCAGTTGACGCAGCATGTTCAGTTTGGCCGCGTCTTCCTTCTCGCGGTCCTGCTCTGCGTTGAAGGCGTCCGCGTCGATGACGCCCTCGATCGCCTCCCGCAGCAACCTGGACCGCTCGGCCGCAGGGAGCGCCTCCAGCTCGTGCGCGCGATCGCCGTACTTCGCCGCATGCTTCTTGTAGCGGCTGCTGCTCTTCTTGATGTCGAACGTCTGGGGAAGGTTGCGGGCGACGGCCTGTTCATGATTCAGGCACACCTTCTTGGCGTGGACCTGTCGCAAGCCGAAGTCGTCCCGCATCGACCTGGCGAAGGTGTGGGCGATGTCCTCGCCCTCGGGGTCGAAGTCGGACATGATGAGGATGATCAGCTTGTCCTTGCCGCTGGCCTCGTACCGTTCGGCCATCATCCTCCGAGGGTCGAGGGAGCAGTACCCGCGGCCGATCGTGTAGGGGATGCAGAAGTCCATCGCGACGGACCTGATGGACGCCTCGACGGTGTTCTTCTCGCCCACGATCTCGACGTGGTTCGGCTGCGACTGCATCAGGTCTCGCGCATAGCCTCTGAGGAAGCCGGCCAGCTCCTTCTCGATGTATCCGCCGACGCCGCGGTGGACGTCCCATTTCGTCATGGGTCGGGTCGGGTCGGCGATGGCGTCGAACTCGATCAAACCGGCGAGCCTCGCCCGAGTCAGCAGGTCGCAGAGGTCCTGGTAGCAGGTCGGATGGTTCTTGTACCTCGACTCCGGCTTGCTCGCGTGCCTCAAAGGCGGATCGTTGAGCAACTCGTAATGGACCGAGCGATCCGACATCGGCCAGTACGGCTTGTTCGCGGCGACGATCCGGAGGACGGCGCCGAGCATGGGCCCCTTGGCGGGGCTGATGTCCTTGCGGGTCTTGCGGCCCCCGAGCTTCAGGAACGTCCCTGGAACGGCGGAGCGAGCCCGCCTGTGCTCGATCAGCGCGTCATAGGCGTCGGCCTCGTGAGAGACGATGACCTCCTTGAGCACCTCGTCGATGGTCTTGACGCGCTGGCTGTTGAAGGCGACGAGCTTCTTTTCGAAGTCGGGGTGGCGGCTGTCATAGTCCGTCACGAAGCATTCGATGTACTCCCACCCGAGCCGCCGGCAGGCCGCGTGTCTGCGGTGGCCGCTCACGATGTGGAGGTCCGTCGTCACCGTGATGGGGTCGAGTCCGTTCGCGCCGATGCTCTCGGCGAGCTTCCTGATCTCCGGATCGTCGTCGTCGACGCGGCGATAGATCAGGTCGTTCTGGTCCGCCGGCCACACCCCATCCATCGGAAGTCGGACTAGTCTGACTTCCGAGCCGGCCAGGTGCGACGCGACGTCCTCGATGAGCCAGCGTCGGACCGTGTACTCGGGATCTTCGTCCTCGCCGCGGTCGCCGTCGATGCGGTAGTCGATCGTCCGGATGGCGAGGTTGACGCCGGCATCTCCTTCGCCGGATTCGGGCGCGGCCGCGGGGCGAAGCATCAGGACGCCACCCCGACCCCCAGGGCGTCCGCGTGGGCCTCGACCAGCCGTTCCAGGACGCTGGAGCCGATCGCCTCGGCCGCCGTGCCCAGCGGGAACCTGAACGCCTCCTGGCCGTGCGTCGGCTCGCCGCTCCACGGGGTGGCCGCGGTATCGACCACGACCAGCAGTTCGCGGCCGCGCCTGGTGAGATGGTAGTCGGCTCGGGTGGCCCCGACGCCCTGGACGTCCATCAGGGCCCGCCACCCCGCGATCGCCCGCTCGACGGCGTGCGACACGTCCGGCAGTTCGGCGTCGATCACTGGTCACCCCCCTTCGCCTTGGTGTCGCGATCGGCCTTGGCGACAAGCTTGACGTACTCCCGTTCGATCGGGCCCTCAAGGGTGTCGCTCAAAAGTTCCGCGATCGAGACGCCTCGATGCAAGGCCACGAACTTGGCCATGCCGACGATGCGCTTGTCGATCCTCACCGAGACGTCGTTCCGGTCTCCCTTGGGACGCCCAGCCTTTCGTGCAGCCATCTCCCGCTCCAAAACGGCGACCATGCGTCTGTCTCCGATCCAAGGATACGGCCGGCGACCCTCGCCCGCCACACCAATATCATATATGGACGCACTTTGGATTAAAGACCGCAGTAAAAATTTCTGTGGATGATTATTGATTTTCAACCACAGAAATGTAGCATGTGGTTGTCGGCCGGACGAAGGCCGGAAACGAAAACGGGACCCGAGGGTGTCACAAGCACCCCCGAGTCCCTTGGCAACCCCTGGACGAGCAGGAGCTACCCATGCGTCAGTCTAACCCTTCCCCCGCCGACGTGAAGCCCTTGACCGCCGCCGCGATCGTGGACCGCCTGGTGGAGATCCGCGACGAGTTGGCGAACGGCGTCAAGCCGGCCTTCGTGGTGCCCTCGATCTGGTCGCTGATCGGCGACATCGAGCGGACGGCCGACGCCGCGACCGAGGCCGCGATGGACGCCATGAGAGATCGCCTCGCCGCGACGGTGCCGCCCGTCGCAGGGGGCTCGCCGATCGCCGACGAGTGGCCCGCCGAGTTCGATCCCGAGTTGGACGGCGTGTTCTGGATCACCGAGGCCGTGCCCGTGGAGGTGCTGGCCGCCTCCGAGCCCTTCGGCGATTCCGACACCCAGTGGGGCGAACGTCTCGCGGCCGCGGTGGACGCCGCGAACCGCTGGTCCGAGATCGACGCAATGATCGCGTTCGGTTGCTGAGCAGTCCCTCCGGCGCCGAGGGGGTAGTGATACTGACGACCCACCCCCCCCTCGGCCTTTTCCCCACATCCTGGACGAACCATCTCGAGGGAATGACCAATGAGCAGCGACACGAAGGTTAAGGGCGGGCTCCGCCACACGATCGCGGAGGGCCTGCATCAGCGGTTCGCGTTCCACTCGGGCCCGAGGGGGATCCGCTTTCTGAGTGCCGACGGGAAGGCGACCGGCGACTTCCGCGTCGACGTCCGGATCGTCACGCTGAAGCGCTGGCGGAAGATGAAGGAGAGGATCGCGGAGAAGTGCCAGGTCGGCGGCCCGACGTTGGATGAGTGGGCGGTGAGCTATCTCGAAGGCGGCTACTGCTTGATCTTGCACTTCATCACCGGATGCGACGACCTGGACCTCTACAGCGAGCACGATCCGCGGCCCGAGGTCGTGAAGTCCATGCGGTCGTTCCGATCGCGGCTGCTGGAGTTCTGCACGGCCGTCG
>NZ_JARRAG010000009.1 GCF_029589435.1 Paludisphaera mucosa
CGAATCGCTCGACCATCCGGCCGAACCATTCGCCGAACTGCGGCGAGATCGCGATCGTCACGCGCTCGGTCGCTGCCCCTTCCATGCGCCACCCCTCCCTATGAGCTGTCATCTCAGAGTGTCCTGCTACCTATATAATCGGCCTGGCTCGCCCAGCTTGATAAGCAGCCTCACCTTAAAGTTTTGAATGATTTTTGCCGGAAACGCATAATCATTGCGACGTGCAAGGTTTGTCAGATTCTCCGACGGAATCATTCATCTGGCTGGTCGGCCGCCCTTCTTCCGCGACGCCTTCGGCCCAGCTCACTGATCAGATTTCGGGCGGGGCCGAGTGGCCGTTCTTCGCCGACCATTCTTGAAGCGCCAGGCGGACGATCTGGACCTTGCTGATGTGCGTCTTCCGGTGCAGGCCCTCGAGCCAGGCGGCGTACTCGGGACTGCCCTTCATGTTGACGATAGTCTCCCGTGAAGCCTCCTTCACGGGCAGCGGCGGTCGACCCGCCCCCCTCTTCGCTTTGGCCATATCCAGATCTCCGGACGCCTCACGTCTGCCGACGGAACCCAAAGTGGTGCGTTGCTGTACACTGGCGCTTAATGGTAGCACATTGAACCCAGACGGGAAACCCCCCGAGATAATTTTTTGGAACCCACTTGCACCCTGGGTTCAACTTGGATATAGTTGGGGTGTCGAGTGCGGAACGCACCGACGAGAAATGAAGTGGGGGGCGCGGCCGCTACAACAGCCCGCCCCCCTTGGGACACACCTGATTCGCACAGGAGATCCGCCCCCATGGTACGCTCGAACAGCCCCCTCGACAACGACGACAAGCCCGCCCTCCTGACCGCCGCCGCGATCGTGGACCGCTTGGTCGGCATCCGCGACGAGCTGGCGAACGGCGTCAAGCCGGCCTTCGTGGTGCCCTCGATCTGGTCGCTGATCGGCGACATCGAGCGGACGGCCGACGCCGCGACCGAGGCCGCGATGGACGCCCTGCGCGACCGCCTCGCGGAGAGGATGCCGCCCGTCTCGGGGGGTGCTCCGGACGACGAGCTGGAGTTCGACCCCGTCCTCGCCTACGGCTGGCCCGCCTGGACGGACAACCATTTCTGGGCGCCCACGTTCGACGGTCCGACTCCCGACGAGGTCCTCGAAGCCGAGGAGCCTTTCGACGCGTCGTTCGCCGCGTGGGTCGATCGCTGCGACGCGATCGCCGACGCCGCGGGCCGCTACTCCGAGGAAGACGCCCGCATCGCGATGGGCTGCTGAGACGTCCCTCCGGCGCCGGTTTCCCGTTCCGGAATTTTTTCCGGAATGGGGCCGGTCTTCCCCCACTTCCCGACGAACCTTCACATCGAAGCGAGGAGCACGAGACATGGCCCAGGACATCCTCACCCGCGGCGTAGTCGCCGACTATCGCACCCCCACCACGGCGACCGAGCTGGCGCACGCCTTTCAAGTCTTCATGCTCGACACGTTCGGCCTCGGCCTGAGCGGAGGCCTGCGGAGGCGCGGCGGCGTGTTCGACGTCGACCTGGAGCACGGCAACGTCACCATCCTCTTCGTGCCGACGAGGGACGCGCCGGAGGCAGATCGACTCCTGGACGGCCTGCCGGCCACGCCTGAGACCGAGGCCTGACTACGCCCGACACCCCCTGCCCTCTTCGAAACGCCGAACGCCCCGCCTCCCCACGCCTGGGAGCGCGGGGCGTATTCGTCCGACCGGCGTTCCTTTGCGTCCGCCATCGGACATGCGTCCCGTCGGGGATAGCGTACGCTCTGGGTATGAGGCGTCGAAGAGCGGGGTCGCGGCCCGTCCGAGCGGAGGTGGGATCGAATCCGAAACGGGACGGGACGTGATGAGCTTGGCGTTGATGGGTCGCTTGTACGGCAAGGTCGGCATCAACCAGGAAGGGCCGACCAGTTGGATGTGCCTGCAGACGATGGACGGCCGTCGGATCGGGGCGTGCCTGACGTTCGCGATCGCGGACCAGTACGTCGGGCGTCACCCCGGCCGGACGTTCCGCGCGGTCTGCTGGCAAGGCGGGCGGGCCACCACGCGGTTCCTCGTCAGGGCGACCTCGCCGAAGGTGATCAGCTGGGTCGTGGAACGCGACGCGTGAACCCGGCCGCGCCGGGAAAGCTAGCGTGGCCGGCCGTCGTTGAAGACCACGCGTGCGACGTACCTCCCGTCGGGGCCCTTCTCGCGGCGGACGATGCGGAGCTTGAACGTCCCGTTCGCCGCGGAGAGGACGACGACGTCGCCGGCCTCGAAGGCGCGGTCCGCGACGAAGTCGGCGCGGCGATCGCCCGAATCCCAGTCGATCCTCACCTCGACCCCGAGCAGCACGACGCCGCCCGCCGTCGTCAGGCTCCCGACCAATCTCGACACCATGCGCCCCCCTGACCCGTCGACTCCCGCCCGTGCGGGGATGCAACTGCGGGGCCGAGCGCGACGTCGAGCGGGGGTTGAGCGGACGTCGACGTCCACGCTCTTGATGTCGTGTGACAGCATGGTATGATCCATGGCAGGTCCAACGGTTGTCGAACAAGTCCGTCGGATCGAGATGAGGGCGTGCGGTAGCCAATCCGTACGCCCTCGCTTCGTTCCGCGACCCGTCAGCGCGGGTCCATGGCCACCCTGGCGAAGACGCGATCCGTCCCCCGACCGGACGTCAGGACGTTGTCACCGGACGCTAGCCACTCTCGCGTGAGTCATGCCGCTCCGGACGTCGCGTCCGCGGACGCGCAGCTCGATCCTTCGACCGTCGGCCGCGTCCAGGTAGAGGGTGGTTCCCGACTGGACGTCCGCGTCCATGGTGGCCCACGACGCATTGGAACCGGAGATGGTCGCCGTGATGCGCTCGGATACGAGATGTCCGCCGTACGCGTCGATCAGCCTGCCGACCACCTCGTCGTCCACGCCGCCCCCTTCCCATGACCCGTCGACTCCCGCGAGGGTCGGATACAAGTCTCGTGCCAAAACTGGCGGGGGCGAGCGCGGGTTGATGATCCTCGTTTCTCTGATGACCACACCACGAACTGCCGATCGTTCAGGTATCCAAGTACCTGAGTACGGGGACGTCCGACGGATCGGGCGTCCGAGTACCTGGCCGTCTGGGTACGCGCGCACGGAGGCGTCATGATCGTCACGGTGGCCAGCTTCAAGGGGGGCGTCGGCAAGACCACGTCGGCCGTCCACCTCGCGGCCTACTTCGCCAAGCTCGACAAGACCGTCCTGATCGACGGCGACCCGAACCGGTCCTCGACGGCCTGGGCGGCGCGGGGGGCCCTGCCCTTCGACGTCGCCGACGAGGCGATGACGGCGAAGGTGGCGCGGGCCTACGAACACCTGGTCTTCGACACCGCCGCCCGACCCGACCCCGACGTCCTGCGGGTCCTGGCCGAGGGGTGCGACATGCTCGTCATCCCGACCACGGCGGACGGACTGTCGTTCGACGCGCTGATGCTGACGGTCGCCGCCCTCCAGAAGATCGACGCGGCCAAGTACCGGATCCTCGTGACCATGGCCCCGCCGAGGCCGGCCCGCGACGGCGACATCGCCCGCGAGGCGCTGGCCGCCCAGGGGCTGCCGGTCTTCGGGACGACGGTCCGTGCGCTGAAGGCGTTCAAGACGGCGGGCACCGAGGGCGTCGTGGTGAGCGGCGTGAAGGACCCCAGGGCGAATCTCGGGTGGTGGGATTACGTGGCCGTGTGCGACGAGCTGGTGACCCTGGTGGAGGGCGTGCGCTATGGGCAGGCAGGCTGACGCGGCTTCGGCGCTGGCGGGCATCATCAAGGCGAAGCGTGCGGAGGAGCCGCGGCCGGTCGAGCTCGAGCGGCTTCCGGCGGCCCCCCCCTCCCCTGCCCCGCTACCTCCTCTCCCCGCGTCGAAGGGGCGGGGCGGCAAGAGTAGCGATCCAAGCTACGTCCAGTGCTCGGTTTACCTGAAGAAGGCCACGAGAAAGCGGGTGAATCGGGCCCTCGACGACGAGGATCGGGGCCGCGACTTCTCCGACCTGGTGGAAACCTTGCTGGTCCAATGGCTTGCGACAGGTACGTAGACGTCCAGGTACGCAGGTACTCGGCCGGCCGGCTCCCTCGGGGTCTGGACGTCCAAGTACCTGGGTACGCAGGTACCTGGAGGGCAGGGCGGACGTTAAAGCGTCCAGCCCGCGAGGCCGATAGATGCCGACATGGCGGAGGAGCCTGGACGTCGGGCCCGCTCCGCGTCCAGCGGCTTCGACGGGAGGCGGTTTCGATGTCCGACGCCAGCGAGGCGGGAAGCGGCAAGGGGCGGAAGCGGCAAGCCCCCAAGACGGTCGGCAAGTTGGCCGCTTCGAAGGTCAAGGCGACGATCCATCTGAGCGTCGAGGCGGATCAGCGGCTGAACATCCACTGTGCGATGACGGGCCTGGACCGCTCCGAGCTGGTCGAGCAGCTCATCAACACGCACCTGCGGCGCTACGTGGTGAGCGACCGCGGGGGAGGGGACTCGGCCAGGGAAGTCGACGGGGAGGCCGCATGAAATACCTGTTGGCTTTCGTCGACGTGGACGGAGCGAGCATCGAGATCGTCGGGGACGAGCACGGCTCCGAGATCGTGAGCGACGGCATGCCGTTCGTCCCGAGCGTCGGCGACCGCGTGAGCTTCATCGCCACCGGCGACGCCTACAGGGTCGTCGCGCGGGAGTTCATCTACGGGGGCCAGGAGTGGGCGGCGATCGTGACCCTGGAGGACGCCAGGCGGGAAGATTAGCCATCGTCCCTACGTTCGGCCTTACCGTCCGCGCCGAGCCGGTTGAACAGCGCGGCGACCTGGGCCCGATCCTGTTCGTCGGCCGTCGGAACTGTAGGACATGCGTCGGTTCGTCATGCTCTAAATTAGGCAGAGGCAGGCGTTAAAGTTCGTAACACCTCGTAGAGAGCTTGGGACTTAAACGTCGAGTGGGTGCTCGTTTAAATAAGGTATATCGACAATTTTATGTAATTCATTTATTATATGTGTGACTTTCCTAAGGTGTTCGGGTATTACAGTGCGCCCTAGTTGATGCTTCTGCAAATAATCGATCTGGTACATGTAGAATGACGCAAGGCTAACCAGAGCGACCGTTCGAGCGAGCGAAGTGTCACCAGTATCCTCTGATTTCGACATCTCATGGTCTCCGTCTCTTGACTTGCGACCCCGTGTAAAAGCCTCCACTCACCCTACCTGGACCGTTGCTGAGTGCAACAGTATTTCTAGGGATATTTCTGTTGACCGGCGGTCGTATGGCAGCCCCCTGCTCTGTGCTTGCGGCTGATGACTTCGAACACCACGCTCGGCCCGCCGACGCTCGACGACCGCGACGACGCGAGCCTTGGTTTTCGTTCCACGCGCCGATGTTTCACGCCGGAACGACCGTCGCGACCGGAGCCGAGAAAGTCGCGATTCTTTAAAGATATTCTGAGTTATACATAAATTTAATTATAGGACCCAACGGCGGGCGAATCTATTTTAGATTCATGCCGCCGCCGCATCCTGCCGAAGGGCTTCGGCATGCGTTCGACTTCTTCCTGGAGACGTCATGACCGAAGCTCAAGCCGACAGGATCTTGAAGGAACTGCGGATCATCAGGGTGTGCGTCGTCATCCTGGCGGCCGTCATCGCCCTGGCGTCGATCAAGGCGACCTTCAACCTTTGACGCTCCGCCGACGCTCGACGGCCGCGACGACGCGGGACCTGGTGACGCCCAGGTGGGCGGCCGCGCGCTGAAGGGTGCGGAGGGAGTCGAAGGCGGCCAGGCATCGGGCGTCGAGTTCCGCCGCCTCGGCGCGACGCTCGGCGTGACGCTCGGCCAGGGTGCGGTTGCGACTGCCGACCGGTCGGCGGCCCCGTCGCGAAACCGCGACGCTCGGGGCCGGCTCCGGCGCGGCCGCCCGCCGCGTGTAGGGCTTCCTCGGCGGCCTGGCGATGAGCCCCTCGTAGATCCAAGAGTACTCCCGCCGGAGCCACTCTTTGGCCTCGGGAGGGATGGCGGCCAGGGTGTGCAGCACGGTCGTCTTGTCCGCGTTGAACACCACGCCGACCTCGCGAAAGCTCCACCCCTTGTCGCGCAAGGTCAACATCCCGCCCTGCCTCATCCGCTCCAAGTCGGCGTCGGTGAACTTGCGACGCCGGACGGGCGGCGCGGGGGCCTGGGCTTGCTCACCATCGACGTTGCCCTTCGCGAACGACATGGCTGCCTCTACAGTCCAAGTATGCTCAGGGCATCGTCCCGCTCGTAGTGCCGCCGGACCTCGGCGGGCATCAGTGCGAGCCGCTTGCTGATCGTGGTGGGATGCAGGTTGATCAAGAGCCCCACGCCGCGGGTGGACACTCCCTTTCGCACCAGATGGGCCGCCACCGCGTCTTGGAAGCGCCTGGCGACCTTCCTGTCGACCGTGAGCGGCCGCGCGACCTCGGCCGCCGTCCCGTCCTCGTGCTGGATCATGCGGACCTCTCCAGGGCTTGGGGCTGTGCGGAGAGCTTCGCCAGCTCGGCCGACACGTATTTCTTGAGCTTCCGCCGCTCCTTGCGGGACCGCTTCCGCTCGGCCGCCGTCTGGGGCTCGGGCTTGGGCTTGTCGACCGGCAGCGGCTCGACGCCCAGGGGCAGGGCCCGCGTGCCGTCCTTGCCCGCCGCGTGGCACATCATGCAGACGAACGTCGAGCCCGCGGGGATCGGGCCGGCGCCGGTCCCGCCGCAGTCCGGACACGCCGCGAAGAACTCGCCCTCGGCCGTCGAGAACGACCCCGCGCCCGAGCACAGTTTGCAGCGGTGCGGGCAGGGCGTCGACGGGGTGAACGGCAGGCCGGCCATGGGGAAGAGCGGCTCGAGCTCGGTCCACGGCGAGGGGTACGGCACGTCGATCAGGGCCTGGGTCGGATCGGGCGGCGGGGTCCAGTCGTCCCAAACGGCAGCCCGTCGGCGGCTCGCCATGGCGAAGCTCCTGGTTCAGGGCCTCTGGGCCGGCTGGACAGGCCGGCCGCTGGGGATGGGGACGGCCGCGGCCTTGGAGGTGTTCGCGACGATCTGCTCCAGGGCTCGCTGCTGCGCCCGCGTCGCCTCCAGGATCTGGTTCATGACGTCGCCCTGGCCGAGCGACGTATCCCCGCCGGCGCCCTGGATTCGCGCCATGGCGTCGTTGACGACGGCCGCCTTCTGCTCCGGCGTCCGGTTGCCGGTCAGCTCCTGCTGGACGGTCGAGTAGACCGAGCCGTCCGCCCCGACCGCTCCGGCCGCGCCCTGCGAGAGGTTGAGCCTGTCGAGCTCGCCCGTGAGCCGCTTGGCCAACGGCTCCATCAGGGCGTTCGGGGTCTGCCCGCTGACCATGCGGCCCAGGTCGACGCCGTGCCACGGCATCGGCTTCATGTAGTCGCCGAACTCGCCGACGGCCTCACCCTTCGCCTTCTTGATGTTGTATTCCTGCTCCAGGAGCTGGTTCATCAGGAGGTGCTTGCCGCCCTGGGCGTTCTTGGCCTGGTCGGCGCCCGCGTCGACCATCGCCTGCCGGCCGGCGGGGTCCTTCTGCCAGTCCGCGTGGATCGCGTCGATGGTCCCCGGCGCCACCTTCATGCCGATCGTGGGCATGATCTCCTTCTTCCACGTCGGGCGGTCGAAGGCCAGGATGGCCGCGCGGGTCTCCTGGTTCGTCACGCCCCGCGACATGAGAAACTGGTCGGGGTTGAACATCTCGCCGGCCTTGTCCGCGGCGGCGGCCTTCGCCTCGACGTCGGCCTTCGCCTTGTCGAGGCTCACGTCGATGTCTTCGCCGCGCTCGATGCCGATGTCCTTGGACCAGCCGGCCATGGTGAGCTGCTGCTCCTTGATGTCGTCGGGGACGTGCATGCCCCGTTCCATCATCGGGGCCGCGCTCATGCCGCTGATCGCCTGTTTGGCGAGCGTCGCGGCCTCGGCGGGGTTCGTCTTCGCGTACATCGCGATGAGGCCCTCCAGCTTCTCCGGAGAGACGACGCCGGACTTCGCATAGCCCTGGACCTTCTTGACCTCCTGGACGATGTCGCTGGGCGTGTCGAACCCGCCGATGTTCGCGAAGCGGTCGAGCCTGACCATGCCCGCTTCGATCTCGGGCGTCTCCATCCGCCGGCCGGCCAGGGCGGGGATCACGGCCGCGGCGGCGCCGTAGTCGGCCGCGTTGCCGCCCGAGTAGGCGGCCTGCTTCGCGGCCAGGACCTCGACCTCGTCCTTGGTCTTCTGGCTGATGAGCCCCTGCTGGGCCTCGACCGCGGGCATGCCGTTCTGGGCCGGCACGGCGGGCTTGTCCATGATCGCGAACGCGCCGGCGCCGAACGCCTTCCGCACGTCGGTGGCCTGGTCGATCGTCAGGCCGGCCTTGGCCCCCAGGTCGGCCGACTTCTGCAGCTCGACCTTGGTCTGCCCAGGTGTGCCGGAGAAGCCCGCCAGCTCGAGCTGCGCCTTGTGGTGCTCCGCCGTCGCCTTGGTGGCCTCGCGGATGTCCTGGGTCACCTGACGCCACTTGTCGTCCATCGCCTCGAGGATCGTGACGCCGATCTTCAGCGTGGCCATGGCGGCGGTCACGCCGGCGACGGCGGGGCCGGCCTTGCCGATCGCCCCGACCTTCGTATCCCAAAGGCCCTTCAGCTCGCCGACGACGGTCCGTTCCTTGCCGTGGGCCTCGACGACGGCCTGGACCCGCTTGCGGTTCTCCGTCCCCACGATCGCCGTCTTGGCCCGCTCGGCGACCTCGGCCTCGGTCAGGGCCCGCTTGCTCCACTGCCGTTCATCCTCGGCGCGGGCCCTGGCCGACTCCTTGGCGGCCCGCTCGACGTCCTTGATGAGCCTGGCCTGCTCCGCCGCGGCGTCCTTGGCCAGCCGCTTCCGCTCGTCCTCGACCGCCTTGGCCTGCTCGACGGTCGTCTTCTGCGAGCGGGCCAGCTCCTGGACCCGCTGGTCGTTCTCGCGCTTGATGAACGCCGTCTTGGCCTTCTCCGCGGCCTCCGCGTCGGTCAACGTCTTGGCGATCCGCGCCTTCTCGTTGGCGTGGAACTCCTGGGACGACCGCTCCGCCGCGGCCTTGTCGATCTGCAGGCGAATGATCAGGTCTTGCGACATCGTCCCGCCTCGGAGTTAGCGAATCAACCGGCCCAGCCGGTCGCCTTGTCCAGCGCCGCCGCCTCGGCCTCGTCCCTGAGCGACTGGATCCACTTGGCGGGCGGGATGGCACGCCCGAGCCCGACGAGCATGCCGGCGCACGCCAGGGCGTCGCCGTAATCGATCGGGCCCCTGATGCCGTTGATGAGCAGCGTGCACCTCAACCAACGGTCCGCGCTTTTGGGGCGTGGCCCTGCAGGACGTAGTTGACCTCGCTCCACATCTCGGGGTTCGCGAGCCCGTTCTCGGCGTTGACGCGAAACGGCAGCAGGACGGCCAGGGCGGCGTTGTCGAGGGCGTAGTTGCGGCAGAGCAGCTCGGCCGCGAGCGTCAGCCTGAGGTCGAACCGCTCTTCGTTGGCCGCGGGGGTGTCTTCCTCCGAGAGCGTCAGCCGCTCCAGCTTCCGCTGGAAGTCGTCCCCGTAAGGCGCGGCCGCCTTCACCCTGAACCCGCCTTCGGGAGCGATCTCGGGGTAGAAGGCTCGGTTCGCGATGGGGAACGTCCATTGCCGCCCGTCGCCCAAGCGGATGTCGAACCCCTGGGTGAACTCGGGCCGGCGGAGGGACTTCTCGTCGAGCGTGCTCAAGACTGGACTCCGATGGGAAAGAGGATTTCGTCCGGAGGGATGACCCGAGCGTCGGCCGGCAACGCCTCGACCGACCAGCCGTCGCCCGGCTTGCCGGGGGGCAACGCAAGGACGACCCAGGCGTTTGCCTCGAAGGCGCAACCCGCCCCCTCCGACCCTTGCCGCGTAGCCAGGTCGATCATCTCGCGCTCGATCGCCCCGAGCTGCAGGCGGAGGTCGCCGACGAACTCGACGTTCTTCCGCGTGGGCAGCCCGGCCAGGGCGTCTCGAATCGCGACGTAGGAGTTCCAGCGCTGCCGGATCAACTCGAGCATCCGCCTGGCTTCGTCCGTCATTCGACCCTCAGGGGTGTAAGTCGGGGGCGAGGGCGACCGATCCGCTGGATCCTCCCCCGCCCCCTGGACGCGTCCGGCGGAACGCGCGTCTCCGGTGTAATGACCGCGGCGCCGCCCAGGAACGGGGAGCGACGCCGCGCCCGACGCCGCCGCGCCGGGTCGGTCAAGGCTCGGGGCGATGCAGGGAGGCCTACCCGCCGATGTGGTCGAGCGTGGCCTGGAGTTCCGCGATGCGGGCGTCGGAGGCGGCCTTGCTGGCGGCCAGGGCGGCCTCCGCCCTGTCGATCGCCCGCCGCTCGGCCTCGATCGCCCGCCGCTCGGCGTCGATCTTCCCCCGCAGCGTCGCCGCGAAGTCCTCGTCCACCAGCCGCCACCCCTGGCCGAGGTGGGCGTCGACCGACAAGGGGTGGACCTCGAGGACGTCGCCGTCCTTGTGGACCTTGACGAGATCAGCCATGGAACCGGCCTCCAAAAGCGGTATGGGTTGCGCGGGGGAATCTCGGATCCGAGGCTTCCGGCTCAGTCGTCGATGAGGATCGACCACTTGGCGGCGTGAGGCTGCTCCGCCGGCGGCAGCGCCGAGAACTCGGCGCGGGTCAGGACCTGCCTGTCCAGGCCACGCGTGCGGAGCACGGATCGAGCCTCGTACGCCGTGAACGGCGGAGGATCGTCGGCGACGATCGTCGCGCCGTCCTTGATCGCCTGGAGCCTCACGGCGTCTGGCAACGCGTCGAACTGCCACGACAAGAGGGTCGGAGCCTGCCGGTAGTACGGGTTTCCGATCGCGTGCGGATCGTTCTTGGCGGCCTCGGCGGCGGCCGCGGCGTGGGCCTGGGCCGACTTGATGCGGTGCTCCGCGATCTTGCAGACCTTCGCGGTCTCGACGACGACGCGGGCGTACGTCAGCGAGGCCTCCTCGGCGGCGACCTCGGCCTCGCCCAGGGCGACGGCGTGGGCGGAAATCGCCTTGGCCTTGGCCGTGGCCCGATCGACGGGGCTGTCTCCGGCCCGACGCACGGCCTCCTTCGCGGCCTCCTCGGCGACCTTCTGCGCGGCCGCGAAGGCGGCGGACGCGGCCTCCGAGGCGACGCGGTGCGCCTCGATTGCGGCCGCGTAGCGATGGCCGTCGGCCGGATTCTTGTCCACGGCGGCAGTGGCCTTCGCGGCCTCTCGCGCGGCCTGGGCGGCCTCCAGGCGGGCGTCGCTCAAGACGCCTTCGGCCGTCGCAACCGCGTCGGCGGCTCCCCAGTGATGGGCCATCTGCGTGCTCCTCGGTTAGCGATCCGGTCGGGGTCGGCGGATGTCATCGGTCGAGCGCTTCGGACCTCTGGGCGGCGGCCGCGTCGGCCAGCAGGCCCTTCCAGTCGAACCGCTCGCGGAACCTTTCGGGGCGGTACGCGGAAAGCAAAAACATCAGCAGTTTGTCGCTGTATTCCCTGACCGTCTGCTTGGTGAAGATCGGCCGGCCGTCCTGGTCGGTGCCGGTGCGGACGTAGACCTCGCGCTCGACCCCCAGCACCGCGCGTCGGCGGGCCTCCAGCTCGAGCACGTCGGTCGCGTCGTCCAGGGCGTCCTCCCAGGCCTCGTCGAACTTCTTGTCCCGAGCCTTCTCGCGATAAGCGGTGGACTTGTGGACGCCCGCCGCCTCGGCAGCGTGTCGGACGACGGCGACCTGCCGAAGCGCCGCGACGAATTTCGCCTTCCAGCCTCGGGGGGCCTTGCTGCGTTTGATGGTCGCCATCGGGCCGGCCGCTCCGATCCGCCGCACGTCAGCGATGAAAAGGTCCGACTCGGACCCCCGTCAGGTCGCGTCGCCGCATGGGATTGGCGACGACTCGCGGCGATGAAACAGTCTATCGCATCATCAACAAGAATGCAAACCCCGATATAAACATGCGTAACGTTAGCGTGGGTTACACATGATTTCTCGGGTGCGCACGCGCGTTGGGGCGTCGCACGTGTCGCGTCGGGCGGGTGCTCGGCGGATGCCTGGGCACCAGTTTTCCACCAGTTTTACGGTGAGGAGCGGGCCCCTTTTGGGGACTGTGAAAACCCCCCGCGACTTCGGCGTCGGCGAGGATCTTCCGGCCTTTTAGGGGGTGCAGAAACTCCTGCGATCAGCCGGCCTCTCGCGAGGTGATCTGCAGGAAGTGCCGGACGGCCCGCTGGACCGAGCCTGGCTCGACGTTGTCCGCGAGCCACGTCAGGTAGTCGCGATCGACGTCGGCGATCTGGGCCAGCGTCCTGCCCTTGTGCTTCCCGAACGGCATCTGGAAATCCGCCGCCCGCCCGTCGGTCATCGGCCTGGGCGGGGTCTGGCCGCCCTTGGGGCGGTCGTCGCGGGGCGTGTCTAACTCGACGCGAAGGGACGCCCCACACTTGGGGCAGCGGCAAGGCATCGTTTGACTCCTTCCGGTTTTCGAGAACACACCCACCTGGGAGGACGCGAAACGCTCGCGTGGAACAGTGGAACAGTGTGGACCCATTTCTCGGGTTAAAACCCCTCACACGCGGGGATACCCGTTTCATAGTCAAAAAAGGGTCTACACTGTTCCAATGGTTCCACGACCCATGTCAAGTGTTGACTCAATAACGCTTTGCGAGTTGGAACAGTTGGGCCTCGAATGCGGACCAGTGGAACAGTCGAAGCCCGTTTTCAGCCCACGACCCCGTACTGGGGGTCGGATTCGGGCTCCTTCAGGCCGACTCCCAGGTACCATTTGCCGTTGCTCCGATGTTGTCCGAACCCCCGTTCCTTCATCGTCTGGCCAAACAACTTGAGGGTGACGGGGTGCTCGCCCGCCTTCTCGGCCCATTCGCGGTATGCGGCGTAGAGGGCGTTGCATCGCGTTCGGCAGTTGCCGCTCTGGACGGTCGCCTCCGCCAGAAAGGACCCGATGACGTCCTGTTCTGCCCGATATTCGGCCGTCGCCGCGCTGACCGATTCCGGTTCGTTGAGCCCGAGTTCCTGCCACGCCAGGCATCCACGGACGGCCCAGGCGAGGATGCCTGGAAACTCGGCCCTCAGCTTCTCGGCCATCGCCGTGTCGGCCTTCTCGCCGTCGACCTTCACGCTGAAAGGAACCAGCCGGAGCCGTCGCCAGATGCCGTGATCGGTCCCCCTGATCGTCGGCCGGTGATTCGTCGCCATGACGAGCGTGTGGGTCGGAGAGAACTCCCAGAAGTCTTCTCGCATCCGCCTCGCGCGGATCCGGTCGCCGCCGGTCAGCTCCTTGACCATGACCTCGTCGAGCCGCCGCCCGCTCTCGGTCTCGATCGCTACGACGAGCCGCTTGCGGAACAGGTCGGCCCTGTCCGTCGGGTGAGAGTCGTGGGCCTTGGCCATGAGCATGTTGCTCGGGGCCTTCATTGCGTAGTCGGGGCCGAACACTTCGAGGAGCGTGCCCAGGATCGTGCTCTTGCCGTTGGAGCCCTCGCCGTAGGCCACCGGCATGAGATGGTCTCGGATGATCCCCACGAGGGCGTATCCGCAGACCCGTTGCCAGTAGGCGATGAGCTTCTGATCGCCCGCGAAGAACAGGTCGAGCGTGGCGTCCCAAAGACGGCAGGTGGCGTGCGGATCGAATTCGATCGGGCAGAGCTGCGTGAGGACGTCGGCCTGGTCGTGCTTCTTCAGCGTGCCGGTCCGGAGGTCGATCGTGCCGTTCATGCAGTTGAACAGCCAGGGGTCGCGGTCCATGTCCTCGGGGAGGACGGGTATCCCCAACTCGGTCGAAGCCATCGCCAGCATCGAGTCGATCCGAGACCTGCCCTGCGTGGCGAAGGCGTGCGCGGCGTGCTTCTTCCGCTCGTCGTCGTCGCCGATCATCGCGGCCTCGGCGAGGATCTTGCGGGTCGCCTTCTTCGCCAGACGGCTGACGACCCCTGTTCGGTCGAGGGCGAATCGCTTGCCGTCCCAGACGAGCCATTTGCCCCACGGCTTGCAGTAGCGGACCATCCTGCCGTACCGCGCCGCCAGGCGCTCGCCGTTGCCCATGTCGGTGCAAGCGACCTTCGCCAGGCGGGCGTCCAGTTCTTCGACTGAAGGCTTCGCCCGAATCGGTGCAGTCGCATGACCGTTGCCGTTCCGCGCGGCGTAGCCGTTGCTGGGCTTCAGGGTGCCGACGGACGAAAGATCTCTGGGCTTGAGCTTGCCCGCCTCCAAGCCGCTCCGGATCGTGGCCGCGATCTCGTCGTCCGCCAGGCCCGTGCGCCTTGCCGCGTCGGTGAGCCAGGCGATGGCGTCTGCTTCGACGACGACACTCGCGGCGACGAGCTGGCCGATGTTGTACGCCGCGGTGTTCAGAGCGTTGTTCCGGTTCCCCTCGCCTGTAGACTCGAGGGTCTTCAGTTCGTCTTCTACTGCCTTTCGGATGTATGGCGACATCGCCCCGCCGGGGGCGGGTCGCCGTGCGGAAGGAGGCTTCGCGGCGGCCATCACCACCGATGCTCGGGCGCGAGCCTTCAGCCAAGACGTCGCCGTCGGCGGTATGTCGGCGATCGACGTCCAGCCGATCCACTCGCGAGGCTGTCCGTCGTCCTTCAGCGTCGGCGGACAGACGCTCTGGAGTTGCTTGACGACCTCTTGCCCCTCGCCGTCGATCTTGACCCCGCCGATCCGGAATTCCAGGTCGGGGAGGGACGGCAGCTGGAATGCACCTGCGCCGCCCGTCCCTTTTTTCTCGACGGCACCAGCCAGTTGAAGCTGACTTAGGAAGTCGGGCCCGACGACGAATAGGTGGTGCGATCCGCGGGTCGACTTCCAGCTCATCGTCTCGACCAGCTCGCCGCCCATCAGCTCCATGAAGCTGCCTTCGGCGCTGGGGCCGTCGCCCTCCAAGTCGATCAGCCAGAGGCCGCCTGGGGCCCTCCCAGGGCCGAGGCAGATGCCGACGCCGGAATCGCGATGGGCCTCGAACTCATTGTTGAGCTTCGCGAGACTCCAGTCGATCAGCCCCCACCCCTTACCACCGGCCGGCGCCTTGCCCTTCCCTCTTGGGAACTGCTTCTTCGAGCGGATCGGGATCGGATGCATCCCCATCGCTTTTAGGCACGCTGCGGTAGCCTTCGCCGTCTTCGGTGGGTCGCCCCTGAGCGCTCGCCTGTCCAGTGTGGACTTGTCGCGCGCGGATCCTGCGGTATACTCATTCATTACAGGGTCACACCTGTGTAACACCATGCCAACGGACCGGCATGCGGGGTGATCAGACCCCACCTGCCAGAATCACGAAGGGGCGTCGGTTGGGGATTGCCGTCCCCTGCCGACGCCCTTTCCCATGCGCTAGTCTCTCGCCGAGACGGCGACGCCCGAAGGGGTCTTCTTCCGCCGCTGGCGTCCCATCGGCAAACCGCGTCGCGGCGGCGGCTCGATGCCCTCCCGCTCGGCGAGCACGCGCAGGCCACGCTCGACAACCGCGGCTTGGGTCATCC